>CBJLQC010000270.1:0-4516 GCA_966424955.1 uncultured bacterium
ACATGAGACTGGCTCCTCGATGGTGGCAGTGAATGGGAAATGCGACCGTGGCTACTGCCGCAGGATGGCGAGCCCGGAGCGGGTGGCGGTTCCCTTTGGTCACAACGCCTGCTCCTGCTGAAGATGGAGCGCAAGCCGGATTCGCTCCTCTCGCTCCTGCGCACACACGGCGGATCGATGGACCCTCTAGACCGTGCCATGACCACTGCAGAGGCCCATCTGCTCCGGGCCGACACCACGGCCGCTCGCGTGATGTACGACTCTGCGCTGGTCGTCATCGAAGCGCGATTGCGCGCTGCCCCCGACGACGAAGGCTTGCGCAGCGCACGCGCCGCCGTGCTGGGCGGGCTGGGCCGTCGAGCGGACGCCGTGCGCGATATTCGGTGGATCGAGCGGGCAAATGCCAAAGAGAAGAGCCGCTGGGCCGACGGCTGGACGGGGGTCGGGAGGCTGTTTGCCATCGCCGGTGAGACCGATGCCGCCCTACCGGAGATTGAGCGATTGCTGGCGCGGCCATCCGGGCTGACGGTTCCTTTTCTGCGCCTCGACCCGGCATTCGACGGTATCCGGAGCGATCCGCGCTTCCAGCGGCTGCTGGTGAAATACGCGGACCCGCCGCGCTTTTAGTCGTTCCGGGGCGCCGGGTCCAACAGAAGCAGCTTGATTTCCCGCACGGCCGGATAGCATGCTTATACACCCTCTTTTCGGCAGGCTCCATGCTTCCCTACGCCTCGATCCAGCGCTTCCTTGGTGAGCTCAAGCGGCGGCACGTGGTGCGTGTCGTCTGCGCCTATGCGGTGGTCGCCTTTGTCGTCATGCAGGTCGCCACCACGTTCTTCCCCGCGCTCAAGCTGCCCGAATGGACCGTTACGCTGGTCGCGATCATCACCATCATCGGTTTTCCGGTGGCGGTGGCGCTGGCGTGGGCTTTCGACCTGACGCCGGCCGGCGTGCAGCGCACGGATGGCGATGAGGTGGAGCACCGGACACGTAACCGGGTCGCGGTCGCTACGGTCGGCGTCATCGCGGTGAGCCTGCTGGGCGCGTTCGCGGTCACGCGCGTCTCGAACGCCGGCCGCTCGGTCAATGCCATTGCGGTGCTCCCCTTCCAGAACTGGAGCGGCGTCAAGGAAAACGAGTATTTCTCGGACGGCATCACCGACGATGTGCTGACGCAGCTGGCGCGCATCGACGGACTGAAGGTCATCTCGCGCACGTCCGTGATGCAATACAAGGACGGCAAGAAGCCGGTCGGCCAGATCGCCAACGAGCTGCGCGTGGGTGCGATCCTGGAAGGCAGCGTGCAGCGTACCGGCAACAAGGTGCGCATCACCGCGCAGCTGATCGATGCGACGAACGACCGCCACCTCTGGGCCGAGACCTTCGATCGTGATATTTCCGACATCTTTGCGGTGCAGTCGGAGATCGCGACCGAGATCGCGCGGGCGCTGCGCGCCAAGCTGACGCCGGAGAAGCGCGCGCAGCTCGAGCGCGTGGCCCAGCGGTCGACCAACGCGCAGGCGTACGAGGCCTACCTGCGCGGGCTCGACCACGCCGCCATGGACATGCGCGACATGAGCAACATGCATCTCATGAAAGCGCTGAAGGCCGATCCCGCGTACGCGCCCGCGCACGCGGCGCTCGCCCGCAACTACTACTTCCAGGCCTTCCTGGCCGACCGCTCGGCGGAAGAGATGTTCCCCAAGGTGAAGCAGGCGGCGCAGCGGGCCTTGCAGCTGGACGAAGAGCTGGCCGACGCGCACGCGACGCTGGCCCTCTACCTGATGCACTACGAGATGAATTTCCCGGCCGCGGAGCGCGAGTTCCGGCGCGCGCTCGCGCTGGCGCCGGCCAACGCGCAGGTGCATCACGACTACGCGCACTACCTGCTGGCGGTCGGTCGCACTGCCGAGTCGGCGGCGGAAAGCGTGCGCGCCTCGGAGCTGGACCCCAACAACTCGATGCTGCAGGCGTGCGTCGGGTGGCACCGCTTCGCGGACGGTCACTACACGGCGGCCATCGCGGGTGCCCGCAAGGCGCTGATGATGATGCCGAACATGTTCTGGCCGGAGATCATCCTGGGGTGGGGTCAGCAGCAATCCAACGATTACGACGACGCGATCGCCGCGCTGCGGCAAGCGGTCGAGCACTCGAAGCGCCGCCCGTTCGCCGTCGCCGCGCTGGCCAGTGCGCTGGCGCAAAGCGGCCAACGCCAGGAGGCTATCGCTCTGCTGCGCGAGATCGAGAAGGTGCCGGCCAACCAATACGCTTCGGCATACGACATCGCGGTGATACACGCTTCGCTGGGCGATCACGACCAGGCGCTGGCTGCGCTGCAACGCGCGCACCGCGAGCACGCTGCGCACCTCGCCTTCCTCAACTGGGATCCGCGCTTCGGGCAGCTGCGTAGTGATCCACGCTACGTGGCATTCCTGAAAAGCCTCGGGCTCGCGTACACGTTGCCCGGCTGATACCGCGCGCTTCCCCTCGCGCGAACGGCGTGCGGGCCCCACACTCAGGGATCCTGTTTTCCGGAGTGTGTCGTGAGTCTGGACATCGGCGCAGTACGTAGCGCCTACGAGAGAATCCGCAACGGTATCGTCACCACGCCCTGCGTGCCGGCCCCGGCCTTCGGCCAGTTCGTGGCCTGCCCGCTTCATCTCAAGCTGGAAAGTCTCCAGCGCACCGGCTCATTCAAGGATCGCGGGGCACTGAACCGACTGCTCGATCTGAACGACGAGCAACGCGCGCGCGGTGTCGTCACGGCCAGCGCCGGTAATCACGCGCAGGCCGTTGCCTATCATGGCGGCCGGCTGGGTATTCCCGTGTCGGTCGTCATGCCGGAGGCAACCCCGCTGATCAAGGTTTCCAACACCCGGCGTTATGGGGCGCGCATCACGCAGCACGGTGCGACACTCTCGGATTCGATGAGCGAAGCGCGCCGGCTGGAGACCGAGGAAGGTCTCACCATGGTGCATCCCTTCGACGACGACCGCGTGATCGCCGGCCAGGGCACCATCGCGCTGGAGCTGATCGAGCAGGTGCCCGACATCACGCACCTCATCGCGCCGATCGGTGGCGGCGGGCTGATCGGCGGCATCGGCGCGGCGCTCAAGCAGCTGAAGCGCGACGTCACCGTGATCGGCGTGGAAGCCGCGGCCGCGCCGTCGGCGCTGCGCTCGCGCGAGCAGGGCGCGATCGCCCATATCGAGACCACGGAGACCATCGCCGACGGCATTGCCGTCAAGCGCATCGGCGAGCGCACGTTTCCGCTGCTCGAGGAATACGTCGACCAGATCGTCGCGGTCGAAGAAGATGCGATTGCC
Organism: uncultured bacterium; assembly: GCA_966424955.1. Lineage (GTDB taxonomy): Bacteria > Gemmatimonadota > Gemmatimonadetes > Longimicrobiales > RSA9 > CBJLQC01. Next base: position 3,327 of record CBJLQC010000270.1, read on the forward strand.
GTGGCCGTGCACCTGCTCATTGAGCGCCAGAAGCTGGTCGCCGAAGGCGCCGGCGCGGTGACCCTGGCCGCGCTGCTGAGCCGGCAGCTCGAGCTCGCCCCCGGCGACGTCGCCGTGCTGGTCATTTCGGGCGGCAACATCGATGTCAACATCATCCAGCGCATCATCGAGCGCGGCCTGGTGCGCGAAGGCCGGCTCACGCAGCTGGTCGTGAAAATGCGCGATCGGCCGGGCTCGCTGGCGCGCCTGACCGGCATGATCGCCGAGGCCGGCGCCAACGTGCTCGAGACCGTGCATCGCCGCGCGTTCGCGGACATCAGCGTAGGCGAAGTCGAGATCCTGATGCAGCTGGAGACACGCGGTCGCGAGCACGCCGCCCGCATCATCGAGCTGCTGGAATCGAACGGGTTGACCGTCGAGGAAGAGACGTAGCGTGCTCGCCGCGCGGAGCGAGCCGCTGCGCTGGGGCGTGCTGGGCGCCGCCGGCATCGCCGTGTCGAAGGTGATCCCGGCCATGCAGCGCAGCACGCTGTGTCATGTCCTCGCGATTGCCTCACGCGACCCGGCGAAGGCACGTGCCGCCGCGGACCAGCTCGGCATCGAGCGCGCCTACGGGTCGTATGAAGAGCTGCTCGCGGATGGCGACGTCGACGTCGTCTACAATCCCCTGCCCAATCACCTCCACGTGCCGTGGACGGTGCGGGCCGCCGAGGCCGGCAAGCATGTGCTGTGTGAAAAACCAATCGCGCTGAACGCCGCCGAAGCGCGCACGCTGCTGGATGTGCGCGACCGCACGGGTGTCTGCATCGCGGAAGCGTTCATGGTACGCGCGCATCCGCAATGGCTGAAAACGCGCGAGCTGGTGCGTAGCGGCCGCATCGGCGAGCTGCGCCTGGTTACCGGCCACTTCAGCTACTTCAAGACCGATCCTGACAACGTGCGCAACCGCGTGGAATGGGGCGGCGGCGGTTTGCTCGACATCGGCTGCTATCCCGTGATGCTGGCGCGCTGGCTGTTCGGCACGGAGCCGGCGCGCGTTCTCTGTTTGATGGAGCGCGATCCCGAGTTGAAGGTCGACCGGCTGACGGCCGGGCTGCTCGACTTCGGTGCGGGACAGGCCAGCTTCACGGTCGGCACGCAGCTCGCCAATGCGCAACGGAGGCAGATTCTCGGCACGACCGGCTCCATCA
>CBJLQC010000271.1:0-4506 GCA_966424955.1 uncultured bacterium
TCACCTTCGTGCGGGAAGCCACCGCGGCACTCGACCGGGGCGCCGTATCGGCCCACTCGAAGCAGGCGGCGCTGGACGCACTGACCCGCATGGACGAGGTGCTCGGATTCATCGACCTGGCGCGCGCCGCGGCCCGCGACATCGACGCCGACCTGGCTACCTGGGTGGAAGATCGGATCGCCGCGCGCCAGGCGGCCCGCGGTCGCCGGGATTTCGCCGGCGCCGATGCCATCCGCGCCGAGCTGACCGCAGCCGGCGTCGTGGTGGAAGACACCCCGCAGGGACCACGCTGGAAGAAAGCCTGACCGATAGCCCTGCCCATGCATCGCACGGGCAGGGCGTTGCTCCAGCTGCTCGCCTACAACGACTTCAGATACTCTACCAGATCGCTCTTCTGTGCTGTCGTCAGTCCGAGTGACAAGAACGAGTTGTAATGGTCGACGACGTCGGCCAGCGTTGCGGCGCTGCCATCATGGAAATAGGGCGTGCGCTGCCATGCTCCACGCAGCGGCGTCGTCCGATATTTCTTCGTCGTGCTCCGCTGCGCGTGCAACGGTTCCATCCCGGTTTCGGCGGGCGCGTGCAGGTTCCCATCCGTAAAGCGCGGGCCTGAGTGGCAGCTTGCACAATTCGCAGCTCCCCGGAACACCGCCTCCCCGCGTGCCGCTGCGGTCGCATTGTAACTGCCGGCCGGCGGCGCCGGCGCATCGAGCGAATGCTGATACAGCCGCAGCGCCGGCAGCTTCGAGGTTACCTCATCTTCACTCGGCGCCACGACGATATTGATGCCGAGGCGCGGATCCGAGAACGAGCCGTGACCGTGCATCTGCGTTACTGCCACGTACGCATTCCAGTATGAGATGGGGCCCTCGCCCGTATACGTCTCGAGACCGACACCGTGCAATCCGTACGCGGCCGGAATCGTCACCGGCCCGTTGATACCGTCGAAGTTGAACCGCGCATCGTAGAAGCCGGCCGGCCACGACGCATACACCGGCCGCACGGCATCCGGCAGCCCAGGCGCGGCCGCGATGATGCCGCCGACCTTGAGATCGCGATTCGGCCAGCCATCACGCCGCGCGCCAACCCCCGTCGTCACCGAATTGTCCACCGTCGAGTGACAGAGCGCGCACGTCACGCCGATCCGCGTGATTTGGTCGCCGGCAACCGTCGCCACGACTCCTACCACGGCGTTCAGGCTCAGCAGCGCACGCGTCGTTGCGGGATCATCCAGCAGCGCCGGATTGGCAAGCACCGCCTGCAATGTGGCCGACGGAACTGCGTCGCCGTCTACCTTGAGCCCCAGTGCCAGCGCCTGGTTGGGCGTCAGCGTCTCGACGGCAACGTTGAGCCGGAGCGTATCCGTCCAGAAGCGCCAATCCCCGAAATCATCGAACCGGAAGATATCGCGCCCGGCGAGCACCTTCTGCGTCTCTCCCGACTGACCCCGGCTGAAGGACGGCTCGCTGGGATCGTTGCGCTCCACACACCCGCCGATCGCCAGGCCGAGTGCGAGACTCCAAAAGCAAATGCGTACGGCTTGGTACTTCATCGTCATCCTCCCCACATCCGAGTGAAACCATCCCGGCGGCGGAGTCGCGCAACGGTCATGCCGATCTGGTGCATAAAAGTGCAGCAGATAGATTAGGACGCGCTAGCTGCTGCGGGCCAAAACCACGCATTGGAGAATTATCACGTCACGCGTCGAGCTCATTCAGCAGCTTCGCGATCGCATTGTCGGTGGGCTGCACACCGGTCTGCTCCATTCGGGTGACCGACTGCCCAGCATCCGCGAGCTGGCGATTCAGCTGAGAAGAAATCCGCGCACCATCAAGGCCGCGTATGCCGCGCTGGCCAGGGAAGGGCTCGTCGAAGTACGCGGACGTTCAGGCGTGTTCGTCGCCCCGCAGGAAGTGCTGGCGGGCGAGGTGCCGGCGGAGCTGGCGCGCTGGTTGAGTAACGTGGTGGCGGAAGGCTGGCAACGGCGGATCGCTCTGCGCGATCTCCCGCAGATGCTGCAGCGTGCCGTGAACGGCAGGGTGTGCTGCGCGCTGGTCGAGGACGTCGAGGATGCGATCGTTGCTTTGCGCTACGAGCTGGAGACTGATTGGGGCTTCGATGTGCGCGTGGTATCACCGGACGCCGTCGCCGGTGCCGCCCCGGTCGATGTCTTCGTTGCCACGAGCTTTCGTGCGCCGGCCGTCCATTCCACTGCGGAAGCGCTGGGAATTCCGCTCATTGCCCTGACCAGCCATCCGACATTGCAGCAGGCCATTCAGCAGCGGCTCCGCGAACGGACGCTGACCGTCGTCGCCGTGGACCCGCGCTTTGGCGAGCGCATACGTGTCGCGTACGGTGCCGACGCGGATCCCGCTCGAGTGCGGGTCGTCCTGGCCGGCGATGTGGAAGCCGTGGCGCGCCTCGATCCGGATGAGCCGGTGCTGCTTACCCGTGCCGCGCGCCAGAGGCTGGGCCCGTTAAACCTGCGCATGATTTATCCGCATGCACCCACGCTTTCACTGGAGACCGCGCGGGCGCTGGCGGCCGTCCTGATCCGCAAGAACCTGACGCCGAACCGGCCGGGGCAGTAGCCGGCGCAGCCACGGAGTGCTGGAAAAAGGCGCTATAAACGGCTAGCTTTCGGCCAGTTAGGTGCTGGCATAGCTCAGCTGGTAGAGCAGCTGATTTGTAATCAGCAGGTCGTCGGTTCGAGTCCGACTGCCAGCTTTCGTAGCCTCTCGAAGTGCAGTTCTCGCACGCGCGCGTTCTCCATAAACTTTCGATCGCCGCGTTCACATCCCACCTCCTGCGAGGTCGCCTATGCCGTCGCTACCGGTTAGGGCTGTCCGATCGTTGGTCTTCGTTGTATTCGCGGTCAGTGCATGCGTGTCGTCCCGTGACGGGACGAGGGCCATGAGGATACCGGGGTGCCCGAGCTTCAATCTGAAGCTCCAGCCGATCATTGTGCAGCCGAATGGTGGTCCACCCATCGAACTAACCCAGAATGGGCTGACTCGAATCACCTTTTCGCAAGGTGCAGTTTCCCAGAATACCACGTACAACGTGAACGGAGTGACCGATTCCGCCGGTAATAAGGTGGCTGGTGTCGGCTTCACTCCCGGTACGGGGCCTTTCAACGAGCCCGTGCTGCTGCGTATCAGCTACGCTGGCTGCGGCTTCCCCGACAACGCCCGTCCTTTCATGGTGACCAGGCCAGGCGGCGGCGATTGGACACCCATAGATGGTGGTGGGAATTCTCAATCGCAGAAATACGTAGAAGCATATATCGACCATTTCACGGATTTCGCCATCGCTCTGTAACGCAGTAAGCTGTGATGTCCAAGCTGTCTTCGCGCATTGCGCACCTCTACGGCGAGCTGAGACGCCGCAAGGTCGTGCGCATTTCGATCGCGTACGGGGTGTTCGCGGCGGCGGCCATTCAGCTTGCCGATCCGCTTACGCGCGGGCTGCGACTACCCGATTGGACGCTGACGGCATTCGTGATCGCCGTTGCGCTGGGATTTCCGATCGTCGTCATCCTGGCCTGGACCTTCGACATCACGCGGGAAACGGACGCTCCACCGCTCGAACCGACCGCCGAGCCGGCCGCATCCCAGGAAAGCAGCACCGTTTATGAGCTCGTCGCGCCCGTCACGCATTTGGTCGGGCGCGACGACGATCTCGCCCGCGCACTCGAGCTGCTGGACCAGCCCGATTGCCGTGTGCTCACGCTCACCGGCCCGGGCGGTATCGGCAAAACACGCCTCGCCGAGGAGATCGGCGTCCGCATCGGCAGCCGGTTCCGTAATGGCGTTTGCTTCGTCCCGCTCGCCGGCATCGAAGCCATCGAAGCTTTGCCCGCCGCCTTGGCCGATGCGCTGGATTTCGATCTGACGGCGCGTCAGAAGTCGAGCCGCCAGCTTGCCGATTTCCTCCAGGAAAAGAGCTTGCTCCTGGTGCTCGACAACTTCGAGCAGATCATCGAGGGCGCGGATTTACTGACCGAGATCGTGACGCGCGCGCGGGGGGTGCGCATCGTCGTCACGTCGCGCCGGCGGCTGCGCATTGCCGGCGAAGCCGTACTGCCGCTGGACGCGCTCTCGCTCCCCGAAGCAGGCGTGCCCACCGAGACATCCGAAGCCGGACGCTGCTTCCTGCAGATCGCGCATCGCAACTACCCGCAGTTCCGTCCGGATGCATCCGACATTGCCGCGATCGCGCGCATCTGTCATGCGGCTGGTGGCATTCCGCTCGCCATCGAGCTGGCCGCCGCATCCGTCGGTGTGCTGACGTGCGCAGAGATCGCGGCCGAGCTCGAGCAGAGCCACGAGGTGCTGCTCGGCGCACGGCGCGATCTGCCGCCGCGCCATCGCAGTCTGCACGCGGTGTTCGAATCGTCCTGGCGATTGCTCGACCGGGATGAGCGCCGCGTCCTGCGCCGGCTGTCTGTCTTCCGCACTGGATTCGATGCCGACGCCGCGAGTCACGTCGCGATCGCGGCCGAGG
>CBJLQC010000272.1:0-4503 GCA_966424955.1 uncultured bacterium
GCTGGAAGCCAGCGTTGCCAGCTGCGGGCGGGTTGATTTGCATACTACTTCCGGGCCGCGATGCCGAGCATTTCGAAGCGCGCACCCAGCAGCAGCGGGCCGGAGCCAACGAACGCGCGCGCCGGATACGGCTCGGCGAAGAAGGTGCGGTAGACCTGGTTCCAGGTGTCGAACAACGAGACGTCGGAGCAGAAGACCTGCACGTACACCATGTCCTGCATGGTGAGGCCGGCCTGCGCGAGCACGCTGCGGAAGCCTTCCAGCAGCAGCCGCGCTTCGACGGCGGGATCGGCGGGCGGCCGGCCGGTTTGCGGGTCGAGGCCGAGGCGGCCGGCGAGATAAACCAGGTTGCCGACCTGCACGGCGTCGGAGAAGGGCGCCGACAAATTGCGGGCCGGCAGGTTGATGTAGCGGCGCTCGAGTGACGGCGCGGACGCGCAGGCGCTGATCAGGATGGGAAGCAGAATGAGGGAGCGTCGCATGATCGATGGCTACTCGTCCGAAGTGTGATCACCCGTCTTCATGATGGCCGCGACCCGGTCGGCGATGTGTTGCATCTGCTGCTCGCGCTCACGTGCCCAGCCGGGCAGGCGCAGCGCATTGGAAAGCAGCGCGATCGCGCCGGATCCGCCGAGCACGGCCGGCGCGACCGCCATGTCGGCGAGGCCTCCGAACATCACGCCGGCGGCGACCAGCGTGGCGCCGGCCACGACATTAACAATACCGAATACGTTCCATCCCATGCCATCACTCTTCAGCGTGCCGAGCCGCAGCCGGTAGCCGGTTTCCGTGGGCTCGATCAGCGCGTGGAGATTGCCGTTGGTCCATTCGCGCAGCGCGCCCTGTGAGCTGATCTTGCCACGCGCCTGGAAGGTCGCTCGCAGCTCGGCCACCAGCTGGTCCCACTCATGCTCGGTCAATGCGCGCGGCAATGGTACTGCGCGCCCGACACCAATGGGCATGCCCAGCGAGGTGCGGCGCGGCAACTGGAGGCCGCGCCCGTCCAGAGCGGCAGCCGCGCGTGCAATCTCGGCCGGCGCCAGTCCGACTTCCTGCGCGATACCCTGAATGTCCTCCAGCGTGAGGCCCTGCGGAGCCGGCAACGGGGCGGGCTCGCCGGTTCGGTTGCGAGCGGCCAGGTCGAAGATTTCGCGAACTTCGGCCTCGGTGTATCGGCGGTGTGTCATCGCGCGTAAACTTTCAGGACGAAGTTCAAATTGCAATCTCAGCCTCGAGGCTCATCCCCAAAAACGCACCCATGACGACCAGGTTTCTCCTGCTGACGCTGCTTTTCAGCGGCGCGGCCACCGCATCGGCCCAGCAGCCGGTGCGCCTGCGCGCCGGCATGGTCATTACGACGTCGGCGCGGATCGCGCCCGGCATTTATCGACTGGCCGCGCCCGCGTCGCTCGATTCCGCAGCCATCATCATCCGCGGCAGCAACATCACGGTTGATTTCGAGGGCGTCGTGCTGGCAGGCAGCGACTCGAGCGCGCTGCCGGACGAACGCGCCGGCGTCGGCATCCGCATCGAAGGCGGCCAGAACGTCACGATCAGGAACGCCCGCGTGCATGGTTACCAGATCGGGATCCTGGCGCGCGGCACACGCAACCTGTCGCTGCTCGACAACGACCTGAGCCGCAACTGGCGGCCGCGGCTGTTCAGCCTGGTCGAGCACGAGAGCCTGGTCGACTGGCTTTCGCATCACAAGAACGATGGCGATGAGTGGCTGCGTTTCGGTGCCGGCATCTACCTGGCCGATGTGCAGGGCGGCGAGATCCGCGGCAACCGCATCGAGCAGGGGATGGAAGGCCTCATGCTGACGCGCTCCCATTACCTGCGCATCTGGAACAACACCATCGAGTTCAATTCCGGCGTCGGCATCGGGCTGTACCGCTCCAGTCACAACCAGATCATGCACAACCACGCCAGCTTCAACGTGCGCGGCTACAGTCATGGCTTCTACCGGCGCGGCCAGGACTCGGCGAATCTGTTGCTCTACGAGCAAAGCTCCCACAATACGGTGGCGTTCAATTCCATGACGCATGGCGGCGATGGGCTGTTCCTGTGGGCCGGGCAATCGACCATGGATACCGGACAGGGCGGCGCGAACGACAATCTGTTTTACCGCAATGATTTCAGTTTTGCGCCGACCAACGCGATGGAAGCGACGTTCAGCCGTAACGCGTTCATTGGCAATCGGGCGGCCGGCTCGGAATACGGCCTGTGGGGCGGCTACAGTTACGAGTCGGTGATTCGGGACAACACGTTCGAGGGCAATCGCACGGGCATCGCCATCGAGCACGGCCAGGACAACCAGATCGTCGGCAACACGTTCCCGCGTGATTCGACCGCGATCAATCTCTGGGCCAATCCCATCGAGCCGTCGGACTGGGCATATCCGAAACATCGCGACACGCGCAGCCGCGATTACCGGATTTACGACAATCGCTTCACCGGCAACCGCGTTGCGCTGCGGGTCGCGCAGACGAGCGGCGTCCATGTCGCGAGCAACGAATTCGCGCGTGTCGATTCCACGTTCGTGCTGCGCGATACGGTGCGGGTGCTGGAGCGCGACACCGTGCTGGCCGCGGCGTCCAGCGCGCTGCCCGAGCCGCTGCCCAGCGGGCTGCCGTTGCGCACCGACTATTTCACCGACCGTGGGCGCGCCGCGATCATCGTGGACGAGTGGGGACCGTACGACTGGCGTACGCCCAAACTCTGGCCGGTCGACAGCTCGCTGGCCACGCCACTCGCGCTGCGCGTGCTCGGGCCGGCGGGCAGCTGGCGCGTGGTGAGCCAGCGGGGCATTGCCAGGCTCTCGCAACGCGCCGGCCGGATGAACGATACGATCGTCGTCACGCCGGCGGCCGGCCGCGAGCACGACTGGCGGGTCATTCTCGAGTCCGACAAACGTGAGCGCTTCTCCTACGAGCGCTTTCAGCCGATCGGCGTATGGGATGTCGTCTTCACGTCGTATGCGGACAGTGTGCGCCTCGACGGGCCGCGCCTCCTCTCGCTGCGCGCGCCGCGCCTCGATTACATGTGGTATCGCCCAGTCATCAAGGAGCTGCCGCAGGCGAAGTGGGCGGCCGTCGCTACGGCAGCCGTAGATCTGCCTGCTGCTGGCACGTACACGCTGCGTTCGATCAGCGACGATGGCATCCGCGTTTACGTCGATGGCCAGCGCGTGATCGACAACTGGCAGCCGCATGGCTCGGAAGTGAACCAGGTCGCCATTGCGCCCGGCCGGCATGAGCTGCGCGTGGAATACTACCAGGTGGACGGCTGGGTGGAGCTGCGGGTCGAGATCGTGCGCGGCCGGCAGCGGTCACCAGGCTCGCCCGGACCGCACTGAGCCATTACGGCACAGGGCGTTCGTAACGCAATGCCGTGATCTCGCCTTCGTTGCTGAGCAAATGGCGCAGCTGCTCATCCTTCATGAGCTCCTCGAAGCTGCGCTCGGTGCCGTTGACGCGCATCCGGCGGCGCACCGGCCGAATGCCATGGCTGTAATCGACGTACCAATCCACGTGACCGGCATACACCGGCTGGATCGGCCGGCCATCCTGATAGTGCCAGCCGTATATGGCCACGCGCTGTGCCGCCGCCAGCAGCTTGTTGCTGACGACGACATCCTTCTTGTGACCGGCGATGAATTTGCCGCGCGGCACTCCTGCCAGCTGCGCTTCGATGATGCGGTGGTGCTGGAGGAAGGTGCGTGGTGACTCGCGCTCCTGCGTGAGCGGGCGTGGCTCGAGATGCACTTCCGCGGCCGCCCAGATGTCATCAACCATTTGGGCGGTGGGCAGCACAAAGCCGAAGGCGTCACAAAACGCCTGCGCCGTGTAGGGCGTCATGGGCATGCGCACGAAATCGGCGTCCGAGCCGACCGCCAGGTAGTCGGGCATCACCTGGTAAGCCAGGGTGTCGGCGACGTGCACCGCGCGCAGCTCGCGCAGGAACGAGGGCAGGTTGCCGGCCAGCAGCTCGCGCAGGATCGCGGCCTCGCGCTCCTCACGCGAGAGGTGGGCGAGCGATGCAATGAATTCCGTGCCGGTGAGCGCGTCGGCGGCACGCGGCGGAATGTCGGGCGGCGTGGCGGGCGGCAGCACGACGTCGCCCTGGACGTAATCCGAGTAGGCGCGGGCCGCGCGGAGCAGTCCGGCGCCGCCGTCATATCCGGGGCGGCCGACCAGCAGCGCATGCATGTACCCGTTCATCTCGCCGATCATCACGGTGTGCAGGATGCGGTTTTCGGGATTCGGGTGGAGCAGCACCTCGATCTGGGGGGCGCGATGACGAACGAACTCGCCGAGCGTGTCGGTGGTGAATGCGAACGGCTCGCGCAGGTAGTTCAGCATGCGCGAAGTCGCGCGCCAGGTGCCGCCCTCGTCGCTCACGACCTTTTTGCCATCGAGCATGATGTTGCGGTCGTCGTAGGCGAGGATAACGAGCGTGCGGCGCGCGTCGGCGCGCAGCCATTTGACCAGCTGCTCGCCG
>CBJLQC010000273.1:0-4465 GCA_966424955.1 uncultured bacterium
CGAGCGCATCGCCGCGATCGTTGGCCGTCGTTCGGGCGGCCCGAGCGACCCTCGACTTACGGGGCCGGGTCGACCATTTTGTCCAACCATTAAGCGTCGACGCTCGAGAGATGCCGACACCTTCGACCGAACGAGCCCGGAGTCGTACATGTTCCGCAAAACCGCACCCGCCCCGGACACCAATGGGCAGCTGCGTACTGAAAACAGGATGCCGGGCCGGGTCTCCGAGGAGCGCCGCGTGGCCGCGTGGATCGGCGCGTCCATCCTCATCAAGGGCGATGTTACCAGCTCTGAGAACATGACGGTGGCCGGCCGGATCGAGGGCGATATCACCGTCAGGGAGCACGCCCTGGTCATCGCCGCGGGCGGCACGGTGCGCGGCAACGTCGTCGCGCGGGCCGTCGTCGTGCATGGTGAGGTGCTGGGAACGATCACCGCGGATGCGCGGGTGGAGGTGGCCGCCACCGGGTCCGTACAGGGGGATATCCGGGCGCCGCGCATGGTGCTGGCGGAGGGGGCAACGCTGCATGGGCGGGTCGGCATTGCCGCGCCGCCAGCCCGCTCCCGCGAGGGTGAATAGCCGCGTCGCCAAGGCGCCCACTCAATTCTCGAGCTGCTTCCACACCCCGGGGTCCTCCTGCCCGATCCGCCACACCGAGATGCCGCGCAACCCATATCGTTTCTGCAGCTTCAGCTTGGGCGCCAGGGCACGCGCGTCCTCGATCCAGGCGTACTCGAACACACCGTGATTTTCCCAGCGCGCGTATGACGCGCCCTGCGCCGCATCCCATTCCAGCTTTGCGCCGGCGTTCCGCACGAGGTCGGACGCGGCGCTCCACCCGAGGCCGCGCCCCCAGCTGTAGCCTTTGCGCTCGGCGTTCCACTCGGTCCGCCAATGCATGGAAAAGAAGGCGATGCCGAGTGATAGCTGCTGCGGAGCTACCCCCTGCGCCAACGCCGTGCGCACGACACGCTCCACGTATGGCAAACCGCCGACCGGGCCGGGTGGTGTGCGCGGCGTATGCTGCAGATAGGTCATGAGCGTGATGAAGTCACCGGCATCGGCAAGCGCTTTCAGATCGTAAGCACCGACCAGGTACTCCCACAGCCAGGTGTGGAACTCCGAGGCGTTCTGCAGATCGCCCGGATCAGGATACACGGCGATCGAGAGCTTCATCCCATTCGCATGCAGGGCCTCCGCGGCCTCGCGATAGAACCGGGAGAGCGAATCCCGATCGCTCACATGGATCTGCTCGAAATCGAACTGCCAGCCCCAGAACCCATGTTGTTTCCCGAGCGCTACCATCGACTCGATCATTTTGGCGCGTGCCGCGGCGTCGTTCACGAGCTTGTGAAACAGCTCGAGGTTCCACCCCGGATTCACGATCAGCGGCATGACCGGGATGCTGTGCTCTTTCGCCACCGCGAGTACGCGCGGCGGCACCTCGCCCGTCAGGTTCCCCGCCGAGTCGACACGGAAGCTCTGCGGTCCAATGATCGAGACGCTGCGCGCATGCTTCTCGAAGCTGGCAAGCGCGTCGGGGGAGTTGGTGATGTAGAAAAGCCGCTCGCCACCAGGCCGCTGGGCTTGCGCCCGAGCCGCCGCGGTTAGGAGAGCTAAAGTGATGAGAGTCTTCGCCTTCATCGATGGGCTCGACCGCTTGAGGATCCTTGAGGAAGGTATCGTGTGCTCCTGGCGTTGGCACGTCATGCAGTTTGATGGCGAGCGGGAGACCGCAGCTCCCGCGCTTCTGCTGTTTTCATCGCAGAGGAGGTCGCGAGATCAGCGCTTCGGGCTTACGACTCGCCTGATGCCATCCTTCAGCCAGCGGACGTTGAAGTTGATGATCAGCCCCACCCGCGCGCCACTGAGCCGGAGGTAAGTCTGCATCTGGGATAGGTTGATTGGGGCAATCGCCTTTGTGGCCTTGACCTCGACAATCACTTTGCCTTCTACGATCAGGTCGAGACGGTAAGCCTTCGCCGTCCTGATCCCCTCATAGACCAGCAGCAAGGTCTTTTCAATCTCGACATGCAGGCGCTGTAATTTCAAATCATGAGCCAGCCCGCCCCGATAAGCCGTCTCGAGCAACCCCGGCCCCAGCGCCTTATGAACTTTGAGCGCGCTCGCAATAATGACACTCGTCAGCCGATCCTCTTCCATCGCGACCTCCTCTGCGATGAAAGAAACAGGAGCGCAAGGGCGATCGGATAGCACTTTTAGTCACGAGAACTCTCCCCCGCCTCTGAGACCTCAATCCCTTCGATGTTATCTCCCTCCTCCCAATCGAGCAGGCTATACGGATCGATTCCCCCTCGCGCCGGCCGCTGGGCAACCAGGACGGTAATCTTCTGCAAACCCGAGCGTATCGCGTGCTTCCGCATATACAATGGCTTGCCCAGTCGCGCCCCCGGCCCGGCAGCCGCGAAGACGCCGATCTCGACCGGCTCGTTCATCGGCACGTCCTTTTCGACGCCTGCGCTGTCCACCACCGCCTTACGCGCGTCGATTTCGAACGTGACCTGCCACCTGCCATCCGCGGTTGGTCGTGCTGCGGCTGATTTCGTGTCGAAGCTCCAGTACGTGTCCGTCTCGAAGAGATCTCGCAGCAAGGGTCGCAGCGCATCCGGCGTGACCGCCTGCAGCTCGCGGTACATGTCGAGTGTAGTTGCCAGGGACGCCTGCTTTTTCTCGATCAGCGTGCGCAGCGCCCGGTTCACGCGCTCCTCGCCGACATACTCGGCCAGCGCGTTGAACGCGTACGGCGCTTTCCGGTAGTTCGCCCAGGGATCCATCGCGCGCAACAGCGGCAGTCCGGTGCGAATCGGTGGCCAGGGATTGGGCTGTCGCATGGTGCTCATGAACTGCCGGAGTGCTTCGCGGCCTTTCACGTTCTTCACCAGCCGCATGGCCGAGTACCAGGCGAGCCCCTCGGAGATTACGCCACCTCCCTCGGCGATGGCCGGCTTGAGCTGCACCGCCCACCACTGGTGCCCGATCTCGTGCGCTACGACTTCGAAGATCGCGTCGAAGCCGTCGCCCTTCGGATTCAGCAGAAAGAAGCCCTCGCCACCCGTGATGACGCCGCTTCCATCGACGCCCATGCCGAGGAAGTTGCCGGGCTGTTCCACGACTTGCAGAAACGGAAACGGGTAGGGACCGAACTGCGCCGAATAGTACTCCAGTGATGCTCGTACGCCGCGCAACAGCCGGTCGAGATGCCCGGTGTGCGTTGGATGAACGAAGACCTGGATGTCGACGTCTTTCCAGCGCTCCCGGTGCACCGTGTAATCAGCGGAGAAGAAGACATCGAGGCCGCCGATCGGGACGTCGCTGACATACTGGAAGTAACGGCGGTCACCCTGGCTCCAGCTGCGACGCAGCTCGCCGGGAGCTACACCAACCTGACCGGCATCGGTCGAGACGATGGCCTCGAATGTCGCGGCATTGGTAATGACACTCTGATCGACGTCGCCGGGCGGCGGCACCGTGACCTGCCGCGGCAACCCGTACTTGCGGCGATCGTTCGCGCTCCACAGCTCGCGCATCGGCTGGTAGCCGATGACGGGCAATGCGCCGCCCTGCAGATAGGTGCCGTTCTCGACGACGGCGATCCCCGCGCCGCTCTGGCGGAAGCCGCTGTTCCGGAAGCCGCGCCGCGCCAGCCGTACGTCGAAGTTGAGCGTTAGCGAGTCACCCGGCTGCAGCGGTTCCGCCAGCGCGTAAATGTGATGACCGAGCCTGTCATCGACGAGGACCGGCCGGAACGGGCGGTCGAAGCTGACTCGCGTGTCGACATAAAAGGCCGGCTCGATGTGCACGGAATCGATCGGCACGGCGGCGCGATTGACCAGGAGATAGCTGCCACGGATGGTTGGCGGCCGCTCCGATGGGGGAAAGTCCATATTCAGGCGCCGCGCGGCGCCCTGGGGGTGCACCTTGCCCTCGCATTGTCCATAGCTCCGCTCGTATTCGGCGCGGCGCTGCACCAGCTCGTCATCGGTGATGTACTCGTTGAGGACGTTCGTGTTGTAGAAGATGAAGCCGCCCAAAGTCGCGATGAGTGCGAGCGCCAGCAACCCGAAGCTCATCGCGGGATGCCGGAAGCGACGTCGCGCGATGCGCAGCCGCTCAGCAGCACCGGACGCGCGGCCGCGCACCCACAGCAGGCGCGCCACCACACCCAGCAGGAGTGCCCATGCCGACCAGTACAGCTTGAACCAGAGCCATGGTGCGACCGAGCTGCCAAAGCCGCGCATGTCGGTGTAGGCCCAGTTCGGACTGGATCCGTACACGATCAAGTTGTGATCGACGCCCAGCCAGCCGGAGAAGATGATCAGGAGGTACGCCAGGAATGAAACCAGCATGCCCACGTACTTCTGGTTCACCGCCACGTGCAGCAGCAGGACAAGCATGGCGAAGAGCAGGTACTCGGGAAGCTGCAGCCCGAAGAGGATCTGCAGG
>CBJLQC010000274.1:0-4459 GCA_966424955.1 uncultured bacterium
TCGGCCGACCAGGAGAACGACGCCGACGTAATCGCGATCATGGGCGCTTCGACGGCGCTTTACATGTCGAAGATCCCCTTCGAAACGCCGGTGGCGGCGGTGCGCATCGGGCGGATCCAGGGGCAGTGGGTGCTCAACCCGACGTTCCAGCAGCTCGAATTCAGCGATCTCGACATTGTCGTCGCGGGGACGGCGGAAGCCATCCTCATGGTGGAAGGTGGCTGCGTCGAGGTTTCCGAAGAGGAGATCGCGGAAGGCCTGCTGGCGGCGCATAACGGCATCAAGGAGTTGTGCAACATTCAGCGCGACTTCTGTCAGCCGGTCAAGCAGGAGACCATGTCCTGGACGCCGGTGCAGGCGAGCGATGAGTTGAGGCAGGCGGTCGAGGCCATCATCGGCGGGCGCATTGCCGAGGCCATGACCGTGGCGGACAAGTCGGAGCGCAACAACATCATCAGCACCATTCGCGAAGAAGTGAAGAAGGCGCTGGAGGAGCAGTTCCCGGATCAGGCGCCGGCCATCTCGGAGACGCTGGGTCTCGCGGAGTACCACGCGATGCGCGCGCAGATTCTCGACAAGGGTGTGCGCGCCGACGGCCGCAAGGTCGATGAAATACGGCCGATCACGGTCGAGGTCGCAGTGCTGCCGCGCACGCATGGCTCAGCGCTTTTCACGCGCGGCCAGACTCAGGCGCTGGGGACCGCGACGCTCGGCACGCAGGCGGACGAGCAGCGGATTGATTCGGTCAATGTGAAGCAGGAAACGACCAAGTCGTTCATGCTGCACTACAATTTCCCGCCCTTCTCGACCGGCGAAGTCAAGCCGGTGCGCGGCACGGGTCGCCGCGAGATCGGGCACGGCGCACTGGCGGAGCGCGCGATACAGCCGCTGCTGCCGCCCACCGATGAGTTCCCTTATACCATCCGCGTGGTTTCCGAAGTCCTGGAGTCGAACGGCTCATCTTCGATGGCTTCCGTTTGTGCCGCTTCGCTGGCGCTGATGGATGCGGGTGTGCCGCTGCGCGGCTCCTGTGCCGGCGTCGCCATGGGCTTGATCAAGGAAGGCGATCGCGTGGCCGTGCTCACCGACATCCTGGGCATGGAGGACGCCCTCGGTGACATGGACTTCAAGGTGGCGGGCACGCGTCAGGGTGTGACTTCGATCCAGATGGACATCAAGATCGAAGGGCTGACCGTGGCAATCATGCGGGACGCGCTGCAGCGTGCCAAGCAGGGGCGCATGCACATTCTCGACATCATGGACAAGGCGCTGAACGCGCCGCGTACCGAGCTGTCGAAGTGGGCGCCGCGCATCACGACGCTGCAGATCAATCCGGAAAAGATCGGCGAAGTCATCGGCCCGAAGGGCAAGACGATCCGCGCGATCCAGGAAGAGACGGGGACCACCATTTCGATCGAGGACAGCGGCGTGGTCACCATCGCCAGCGTGTCGGGCGAAGGCGCCGAGCGTGCCCGCCAGCGTATCAGCGAGATGACGCAGGAGCCGGAGATCGGACGGATTTACGAGGGTGTGGTCAAGTCGACGACGACGTTCGGCGCATTCGTCGAGATCCTGCCCGGCACGGAAGGTCTTTGCCACATCTCGGAGCTGCAGGAAGGGCGCACCGAGAAGACGGAGGATGTGGTCAAGAAAGGCGATGTCGTGAAGGTCAAGCTCCTCTCGATCGACGAGAAGGGCAAAATGCGGCTGTCGCGCAAGGCGGCGCTGGCGGAAAGCGGCGCGTGACCGACTCGCTTGCGCGGGCCGAAATAGATGGCGGCCTGCTGGTATTGACGGAGGAGCTGCCGGCGTTGCGCTCGGCGTCGATCGGTGTTTGGGTGCGGACCGGCTCCATTCGAGAACAGCCGGCAGAAATGGGCGTCAGCCATCTGCTGGAGCACATGGTATTCAAAGGCACTGGCCGCCGGAACGCGCGCGACATAGCGCTCGTTCTGGAGCGGCTGGGTGGTTCGCTGGATGCCTACACCACTCGCGAGCACACGTGCTACTCGGCGCGTGTGCTCGACGAGCATCTGGACACCGCGGTGGATGTGCTGGCCGATCTGGTGGTGCATCCACTGCTGCGTGCCGAAGACCTCGACCTAGAGCGCGAAGTCGTCCTCGAGGAAATCTCCACGGTCGAGGACACGCCCGACGATCTGATCTTCGATCTCCATGCGACCGCGCTGTGGGGCGATCACCCGTACGGCTACAGCATCCTGGGCACGCGCGAAACCGTGGGCGCCCTGCGCGATGCCGACCTGAAGCGCGTCCATGCGCGCGAATACCGCCGGCCCAACATGGTGATCGCGGCGGTGGGTAACATCGAGCACGAGGTGATCGTCGAGCATGCCGCGCGGCTGTTCGATGCGGCGCCCAACGGCGCGCGCAGCGAGGAGTTCCGCGAGCCGGCGCCCATGGTGCCGCACGAGCAGCGGATGAACCGCGCATCCGCCCAGACGCACATCGTGTTCGGCACGCGCACATTTGGCCATGGCGATCCGCGCCGCTACGCGCTGGTGCTCCTGTCCAACGCTTTTGGCGGGGGCATGAGCTCGCGGTTGTTCCAGAAAGTGCGCGAAGAGCTCGGCCTGGCGTACGCCGTCTATTCCTTCCAGTCCTTTTACAAGCTGGCGGGTGTCTCCGGCGTGTACGTCGGCACGCGTCCGGAGTGGGCGGACCGCGCGGCCGAAGTCATCCAGGCGGAAATGCGGGAGCTGTGCAGGAACGGTTTGACCGAGGATGAGCTGGCCGACATGAAGAGCCAGGTGAAGGGCCAGCTCGTTCTCTCGCTGGAAGGCAGCGGCAGCCGGCTGCACCGGTTGGCCGGTACGGCGCTGTATGACGAGCCGTACCTGTCGATCGACCAGCTGATGCAGCGCGTGGACGCAGTCACGCACGAGGACATCCTGGCTCTGGCGGACGAATATTTCAATCCGGACCAGCAGGTGGTACTACGCCTGGGACCGGAAGCCTAGGCACTTAACAGAGAGAGATCGCCAATGATCATTGGTGTTCCCAAAGAGATTAAAACGAATGAGAACCGCGTAGCGCTGGTACCGGGTGGTGCCGAAGCGCTGGTCAATGCCGGTCACACGGTGCTGATCGAGAAGAACGCCGGCGTGGGCAGCGGTTTTGATGATAGCACGTACGTGAATTTCGGGGCACAGATCGTCGACACGGCGGCCGAAGTCTGGAAGCGCGCGGACATGATCATGAAGGTCAAGGAGCCGATCGCGTCCGAGTGGCCGCACATGCGCAAGGAACAGGTCATCTTCACGTATTTCCATTTCGCGGCGGACGAGGCGCTCACGCGCGCCTCGATCAAGTCGGAAGCGATCTGCATTGCCTACGAGACGGTGCAGCTGCCGACCGGCGAGCTGCCGCTGCTCACGCCGATGAGCGAGGTGGCCGGACGCATGGCCATCCAGGAGGGTGCCAAATACCTCGAGAAGTATTTCGGCGGCCGCGGCATCCTGCTGGGCGGCGTGCCCGGTGTCGAGCAGGGCAACGTGCTGATCATTGGCGGCGGCATCGTCGGCTCGAACGCGGCCAAGATGGCGGCCGGACTGGGCGCGCGGGTGACGATTCTCGATCTTTCGCTGAATCGCTTGCGCTACCTCGCCGACGTCATGCCGGCCAATGTCACGGTTCTGTATTCCAATCGTCAGAACCTGCTGGACAACCTGGCCATTTCCGACCTGGTGGTGGGCGGCGTCCTGCTGCCCGGCGCGAAGGCGCCCAAGCTCGTACGGCGCGAGGACCTGAAGCAGATGAAGCCCGGGTCGGTGATCGTTGACGTCGCCGTGGACCAGGGCGGCTGTGTCGAGACGATTCATCCCACGACGCACGAGGATCCAATCTACGTGGTGGATGGCGTCATTCACTACGCGGTAGCCAACATGCCGGGCGGCGTGCCGCGCACCTCCACGCTGGCCCTGACCAACGCGACATTCCCGTATGCATTGACGCTCGCGAACAAGGGTTGGAAAGTGGCGTGCCAGCAGGATCGCGCGCTGGCACTGGGACTGAACGTGGTAAAGGGGAAAACCGTGTATCCGGGCGTGGCCGAGGCCTTCGAGCTGGATTACACGGCCGTGGAGAAAGTGCTCTGATTCAGGTTGAGTGGGAGAGCGCGAGCGCGAGTGCGACGATGAACACGGTACGGGTACTCGTCAAAAGGCTGCCGAATTTCCCGAGCCACTGGGATCTGCCGCGCTACGGCACCGAAGGCTCGGCCGCGGTCGACCTGCGTAATGCGGGGGAAACCGTGATCCTGCCACCGCTCGGCCGGCATCTGGTACCGACCGGGCTGGCCTTCGCGCTGCCCGTCGACATGGAAGCGCAGGTGCGGCCGCGCTCGGGACTCGCGCTCAACCGCGGGATCAGCATCATCAACACACCGTGCACGATCGATAGTGACTATCGCGGCGAGCTGCGGATTCCGTTGATCAATTTC
>CBJLQC010000275.1:0-4442 GCA_966424955.1 uncultured bacterium
GGCCGTCCCGTACTGGGGATCTGCAACGGCTTCCAAATCCTCTGTGAGGCGGGACTGCTGCCCGGCGCGCTCATTCGCAATCGCTCGCTCAAGTTCGAGAGCCGCCACGTGTATGTGCGCGTGGAGAACCCACAAACGATCTACACCTCAGCATACGAGGAAGGCGATGTCCTCAAACTCCACATCGCGCATGGCATGGGCAACTACGTAGCCGACGAGGACACGCTCGAGCTGCTGGAAGCGGAGAACCGTGTGGTCTTCCGTTACGTGGATGCGGAAGGCATCGAAACGGATGGCGCCAACCCGAACGGGTCGCTGCACAATATCGCCGGCATCATCAACGAGCAGGGCAACGTGCTCGGCCTCATGCCGCATCCCGAGCGCTCGGTCGAGGAGGCGCTCGGCTCGATCGATGGGCGTGGCCTGTTCGAGTCGCTGGTCGCCGCCAAAGCGCCGCTGGTAGGCCTGGGGGCGCGATGATGCCGTCCGCTGTTGCGCCGCGCGCGGGTGATCCGGAGATCACGCCCGGCCTGGTGGCCGAGCATGGCCTGAGCGAGGACGAATACCAGCGCATCCTCGAGATACTGGGCCGCGAACCGACCTACACCGAGCTGGGCGTGTTCAGTGCCCTCTGGTCTGAGCACTGCGGCTACAAAAACTCGAAGCCCCTGCTCCGGCAACTGCCGACCAGGGCGCCCTGGGTATTGCAGGGACCGGGCGAGAACGCGGGTGTCATCGACATCGGCGACGGGTATGCCGTCGCGTTCAAGATCGAATCGCACAACCATCCGTCTGCGGTCGAGCCCTACCAGGGCGCGGCTACCGGGGTCGGCGGGATCCTGCGCGACGTCTTCACGATGGGCGCGCGTCCGATCGCCGTTCTCGACTCGCTGCGGTTCGGCTCGCTCGCGCGCCCGCGCGTCCGCTACCTCTTCGGTGGCGTGGTCAAGGGTGTTGGTGATTACGGCAACTGTGTCGGCATCCCCAACCTTGGTGGTGAGGTCTATTTCGATGACGCGTACGAGGGCAATCCCCTGGTCAACGCGATGGCCATCGGCCTCATGCACAAGGAAGACCTGATTCGCGCGACCGCCAGCGGTGTCGGCAATCCGATCCTCGCCGTCGGCGCGCGCACCGGCCGCGACGGCATTCACGGCGCCACGTTCGCCAGTGAAGAGTTGTCGGAGGCTACCGAAGCGAAGCGCCCGCAGGTGCAGGTCGGCGACCCGTTCACAGAGAAGCTGTTGTTGGAAGCGTCGTTCGAGCTGATCAAGAGCGGTCATATCGTCGGCATCCAGGACATGGGGGCGGCGGGGCTGGCATCTTCCTCGACCGAGATGGCGGCGCGCGCGGAAACCGGTGTCGACATCGACGTCGCGCTCATGCCGGTGCGCGAAGCAGGCATGACGCCGTACGAGATACTGCTCTCCGAATCGCAGGAGCGCATGCTGGTGGTCGCCCAGGCCGGACACGAGCAGGAAGTCATCCATATCCTGAACAAGTGGGAGCTGGAAGCGGCGGTAATCGGGCACGTCACGGACGACGGGTTGTACCGCGTTCGCGAAGATGGCGACATCGTGTGCGAAGTACCCGGCGAGCCGCTGGTCACCGGCTGCCCAACCTACACCCGTGAAGCCCGCGAGGCGGACGAAGTCAAGGCGCTGCGCGCGTGGCGGCCCGGCGAGCACGAGTACGCGCTGCCGCACCCGGCCCGCACGCTGCTGCGCCTGCTCGGCTCACCCAACCTGGCCTCGCGCGCGTGGATTTATGACCAGTACGACACGACGGTGCGCACCAACTCGGTGATTCAGCCGGGTGGCGATGCGGGCGTGCTGCGCGTGCGCGGCACGACCAAAGGCATTGCCGCCAAGACCGACTGCAACGCGCGGTACGTTTATCTGAATCCGCGGCGCGGCGCGCAAATCGCCGTCGCGGAAGCCGCCCGCAATGTCGTGTGCACGGGAGCGCGGCCGCGCGCCATCACCAACAATCTCAATTTCGGCAATCCGCTCAAGCCCGAAGTGTACTACCAGATGCGGGAGGCCGTGCTGGGCATGGCCGAGGCGTGCACGGCGTTCGATACGCCGGTGACGGGCGGCAACGTGTCGCTCTACAACGAAAGCCCGACCGGCGCGATCTATCCGACACCGACGATCGGCATGGTGGGCGTGATCGAAGACGTCGCCAAACACGTGCAGTCGGGTTTCCGTGACCCGTTCGACGCCATCGTGCTGCTCGGGCGCAACACCGACGAGCTGGGCGGTTCCGAGTACCTCAAGGTGGTGCACGGCAAGGTGGCAGGCGACGCGCCGGCCGTCGATTTGTCCGGCGAGCGAGCGTTGCAGGAACTGATGCTCGAACTGGCTGACGAGCGCCTGGCGCACAGCGCGCATGACTGCGCGGAAGGCGGGCTGGCGGTGTGCCTGGCGGAATCGTGTATGCTGGACGTCGAACGGCTGCTGGGCGCTGATGTACAGCTGGCGGACTCGCTGCCGGCGGCCGCGGTGCTATTTGGCGAGGCGCAGGGACGGATCGTCGTTTCGTGCGCACCCGGCAACCTGGCGCGGGTACTGACACTGGCCCAGCGGCACGACGTACCCGCGGAGCGGATCGGTACGGTCGGCATGATCAACGGCCGGTTCAAGCTGGCCGGCGCGGGGTTCAGCATCGGCCTGGACATAGCAGAGATGTCCCGCGTAGGGCGCGAGGGCATACCGCGGATGATGGAAGACTGAGATCGGACTGCCTGGCAGGAAGTCAATAAAGGAAGAGCCATGTGTGGCATAGTCGGCGTCTCTAATTTCGATCGTGCGGCCGAGATGGCGTATCTGGGCCTGTACGCCTTGCAGCATCGCGGACAGGAAGCCACGGGCATTGCCGCGGTGAAGGAGGGGCGCGCGACTGTGCACAAGGCGCACGGCCTGGTCATGGACGGTTTCGACGACCAGGTGCTCCGCCGCCTGCCCGGGCGCTCTGCCATTGGACACACGCGCTACTCCACGGCCGGCGGCAAGGGTTTGGAGAACGCGCAGCCGATCATGGTGCGCTACCACCAGGGCGATCTCGTGCTCGTGCACAACGGCAATCTCACCAACGCGCAAACCGTGCGGGACGAGCTGGTGCGGGAGGGCGCGCTGTTCCAGAGCAGCGTCGATTCGGAAGTCATCGTGCACCTGATTGCCCGTTCACGGATGGCCACACCGGACGAACAGATTTACGACGCGCTGTCGCAGCTGGTCGGCGCGTTCTGCGTCATTATCTCGGTCGGCGACGCCATGTACGGCGCGCGCGATCCCTGGGGGTTCCGTCCGCTCGTGCTCGGCCGCAAAGGCGACGGCTACGTGTTTGCCAGCGAAACGTGCGCACTCGACCTGATGGGCGCTGAGCTGGTCGAGGAGGTCGCTCCCGGTGAGATCATCAAGATCGAGAATGGGGAGATCACCTCGCTGCCCAACCTGGCACCCGCCGGCGAAGTCGCGCCGTGCATATTCGAGCTGGTCTATTTCGCGCGTCCCGATTCGACGGTGTGGGGTGTTTCGGTCGACCGGGCGCGGCGCGCCTTCGGCCGGCAGCTCGCACGCGAGCATGCGGTCGAGGCTGATTGCGTGTTCAGCGTACCTGACTCTTCCAATTCGGCTGCCCTGGGCTATAGCGAGCAGAGCGGCATTCCCTACGAGCTGGGGTTGATCCGCAACCACTACGTGGGCCGGACTTTCATCCATCCGACGCAGGCCGGCCGCGATTTTCGCGTCCGCATCAAGTACAACGCCGTCCGCGAGGTCATCGAAGGCAAACGCGTGGTGGTGGTGGACGATTCGCTGGTGCGCGGCACCACCAGCCGCGGGCTGATCACCCTCATCCGCGAAGCCGGCGCGCGCGAAGTCCATTTCCGCGTGGCCAGCGCGCCGGTCGTCTCACCATGCTACTACGGCATCGACATGCCGACGCGCGAAGAGCTGATCGGCGCGCAAAAGACTGTCGACGAGATTCGCGCGCACCTGAACGTCGATTCGCTGGGCTACCTTTCGCGCGACGGCATGCACGAGTCGGTTCGTGAATTCGGGCCCTTCTGCGACGCGTGCTTCGGCGGGCGCTATGCCGCCCCCCTGGTAGACCTGGAGCGGCACCTGCCGGTCAGCTCGCACTGCTGACTGGCCCGGCGGACGTCTCGTGTTTCCGCCTCTTCTCGCGGTTGCCGCCATCCTTATCACAAGGAGATATGGGGGATGTGAACGGCGATTAGGGGATAGCGGCTTCTTTGTGTTTCGGCTACGAAGCGAGATTCCGGTGACCCGATAATCAGAATTGAATAATTCGGTCCCGCTGGCGCGCAGCAGAAGCCATCGCCCTCATCTCCGTCACATCCCCGAAATCTCCCAATGAAGGGTTCGCCCTGCGCCGAAGGTGCAAGGACGTGTGCGGTGCACGACAGACCGTGTCGG
>CBJLQC010000276.1:0-4438 GCA_966424955.1 uncultured bacterium
GAAATAAAGCCCGGGCCGCCTGCACGGCCCGGGCTTTTTGCTTCATCGCGTTTTGGCCTGATCCTGCGGCGCAAACACGACCAGGCTAAGCGCTCTCGTTGTTTTCTTTCTTCTCCGCGGTCGACGACGGGACCGCCGGACGCGCGCCGCTGCTCACCTGCGGCGGCGGCTCCTCACGTTCGATCTCCGTGTTGATCTCGCGCATGGACCGCTTGAACTCGCGGATTCCCTTGCCCAACCCGGAACCGAGCTCGGGCAGGCGCTTCGCGCCGAAAATCAGCAGCAGGAACACGAGCAGGAAGATCAGCTCGGTCGGACCGATATTACCAAACGGCATAAAGCCTCCATCATGTTGAATCGATCTCGATCTCGAACTCGATCTCGATCTCGAATCTGTTGCTCAGAACCAGGAACGCATCACCAGTCCGACCACCAGCACGCCGACCAGGCTCAGCGCGTTGAGGCTGATGGTCAGCGGACCGATCACGAAGGCAACCGCGATCAGGTCGATGCTGAGCGGGCCCAATGATGCCGAGACCGAAGTGGTCAGAAAGTCGCGCGCGGCGCTGTCCGGCATGAAGATCACGGCGATCTTGGTGAGCAGCGCTCCCAGGAACATGCCGACGATCACCGCCCACACCATGCGCGGCAGCACACCCCGTCTCGGACCTACCATGCTACCCCCGGCACAAATCGCGGTTCAGTCAACCGGCCCCCCATCAGTTCCTCCGGTCCACGACATAGGTCACGGCGTCACGCAGCGCCTCGGCGGACCGGCCGGCCGGCAGGCTGCCGACCGCGCGGGCTGCGCGCTCTCCGAAATGGCGCGCCCGCTCCAGCGCATACTCGATACCGCCATGTTCGCGAACCAGCGCAATTATGTGCTGGATCCCTGCATCATTGGGCTCCGGATCCGCGAAGAAGGTCTCGACCTCCCGCCGCGCGGTGGTGCCCATGGACTGCATCGCCGCGATCAGCGGCAGCGTCATCTTGTGCTCGCGCAGGTCCTGACCGGAGGGCTTGCCGGTGACGGCTTCGGTCTCGGTGTAGTCGAGCAGATCGTCCGCGATCTGGAAAGCCATGCCCAGATCGTGGCCGTACGCCGCGAGGGTCTCGCTGTA
Organism: uncultured bacterium; assembly: GCA_966424955.1. Lineage (GTDB taxonomy): Bacteria > Gemmatimonadota > Gemmatimonadetes > Longimicrobiales > RSA9 > CBJLQC01. The sequence continues at coordinate 1,122 of CBJLQC010000276.1, forward strand.
GCGGGCATCCCCGGCCACGGCTCCCATTTCGCATGCAGCCGACATCAATGATGCCGTCTTGCTGGCGATCAGTCTGTAATAATCGTTCTCAGTGAAGTGTAGGGCATCACAGGACACCAGCTGGCGCAATTCGCCTACGCTCATCTCGTTGGCCGCGCGCGAGAGCACGGCCAGCAGGTCCACACGACCCAGCGAAGTCAGCTCCTGGACCGAGCGGGAATAGAGGAAGTCGCCGATGATGACGGCGGTCTGGTGGTTCCAGAGCGCGTTGACCGTCGGCATGCCGCGGCGCAGTACGGAGTGGTCCACCGCGTCATCATGAACGAGCGTCGCGAGGTGCACCAGCTCGACGAGGGCAGCGAGCGTGACGGCCCGCGGATGCGGGGCGTCGCCGATGCGATTGGCGAGCAGCAGCAGGGTCGGCCTGAACAATTTTCCCCGCGCCCAAAGCAGGTGATCGTTCACCTCTTCAATCGCGGGGAAATCGGAAAGGACGATACGCCGCAGTTCATCGACGACCTGGTCGAGTTGCGGGCGGACCGGCTGCTGAATCGAAGACAGCGTCGGCAGACTCGTGCGCAGCATTCAGGCTCTACAAGTTGGCATGCGCGAAAAAGTTAGGCCGCGCCGCCAAGACTGTCAAAGCTTGGCCAGCCGCTGCGAAGTGTCCATGAAACCGATATCTACGCTGATGACGCGCTCGTAGGCCGAGCGCGCTTCCGGGAACTGGCCGAGTTCCTCGTGGGCGCGGCCGAGGTTGTAGTACACGCCGAGCAGCTCTGATTCGTCGTGGTGCGGCATCTGCGCCGCGCGCGTCAGAATCGTCACGGCTACGCTGTGTTGCTGCTTTTGCACGAAGCAGTTACCCAGCTCCTCGTACACCTTCAGCTTCTCTTCCCCGCCCCGCAGCGCCGTCTGGAACTCCGCGATGGCCTCATCGATCAGTCCCATCTCCTTGAAGGCGAGCCCCAGGTCGTAATGGCTGCCGGCGTCTTCCTTGGGGATCGTCTCGGCGACTTTCGCCTTGAACTGCTTCAGCATGTCCGCAAAATCGCGCTCCTCATCGCCTGTCGGCGAATGCTCGGTGACTACGAAACGCGTGCTTTCGACGGGCGCCTCATCGTCCAACAGGAACGCGGCAAGATCGACATACTGCGGCTGCGGCCGCTCGGGTGGCGCGGCTGGCGTGGCCGCCGCCATCCCGCCGGGCTCCGCGTAGCGGGCCGCCGGTGGGGGAGTGGGCTGAAAGGCTGATACCTCGGGAATCGCTTCCGGCACCGATTCTGGCACCGCAGCCGGTTCGGCGAAGCCTTCGTCCTCAAAAACAACCTCCGCGGCCTCGCCGAACTGCTCGGCTTCCGGTTCCGGCTCGGGTGTTTCCAGCTCGAAGGGAGGCGCTGTCAGCTCGCCGCCGGGCGGGCGCAGCGTAAAGCTGGCGTCCACATCCAGGGTGACTTCTTCCTCAGGAAGGGGTTCCCCCTCGGGTGAGGTGAGCGGCTCCTCGGCATAAGCGAATGAGAACGGCAGTCGGTCGACGGGGTCGATGGCCGCCGTTTCCACGTCGCGGCGCTGCGTCGCGTCATCCTCGTCGATGCCGGGCAATGGCTCGGCCGACTCGGGCGCGTCGAAATCTTCGAAGGCAGGCAGCTCGAGCGGCGGCTCCGCGATCGCATCGGCAGTCCGCTCCTCGAGATCGAAGGTGGGCAGCTCGAACAGGTCTTCTTCGTCCGCCGAGGCCTCCGGCGACTCGTCGAACAGCGTGTCCTCGGGCAGCTCTTCGGTAGGTGGTGCGAACTCGAGTGATGGCTCAATGCCGATGTCGAGCGGCTGCATGTCGAAGTCAGCCGGAAGCGTGGCCGGTGCCTCGAGATCGATCGGTCCAAAATCCGCCGCTTCGGTTTCGGGCGGAGAAACCAGGGCGGTCGGCTCGAGCTCGATGGTCGCCAGATCGAGCGCGGCAGCCTCGACCGGCCCGTCGAACGCGACTTCCACGGGCGGTTCGACTTCGGGCGGCGCCGGAGCCGCCGGTGGTGGCGGTGGTGGCGGCTCCTCGACCGCCACACTTGGCTCATCGAGAAAACCGGGCAGCTCGTCGTACGCGCTCAGGTGCTGCTGCGCCGTCGAAGGCGCGGTCGCCTGCGCGAGATCGACGCTCGGATCGATGGCGTGGATCTCCGCGCTGATCGCTTCCGCTTCCGCGCTCTGACTGCGTGCCTTGTACAAATGATACGCGCGCTGATACTCACGCAGCGCCTGTTCCGGACGGCCATGCTCCTTCAGCTGCCGCGCCAGCAGCTCACGGATCTCGGGATCATTATGCACATCCGCCAACTCGCTCAGCGCCTCGAATGCCTGATCCATCGCGCCGCGCTTGCTCATGCGCTCGCAGTATTCGAGGTACCAGCGGCGCGCGTCCGTGAAAAATCCCTGCGATGCGCTGAACTGTCCGAGTTTCTTGAGCAGCTCGACCCGCCCCGCGTCGTACCGGAGTGCCTTGTTGCACAGCGCGATCGCGTTGTTGTACAACCCGGCTTCCGCGTATTTGTCGGCCGCCTGCTCGTAGTATTTCACGGCTTCGGCGGCACGACCGAGACGCACGTACAGGTCACCGACACGGTTGTACAATGGCAGGTCGTGATCGGCGCCATCGCCGGCCTCGCCCAGCTGCAGCACCTGCACGTAGGCCTGAATGGCTTCGTTCCATTCTTCCCGCGCTTCGTGCTTGCGCGCATCATCCTTCAGTTTTGCAATCTGCTTCATTCGCTCTTTGCAGCTGTCGCGTTCACGGCTGCCTGATATTCGCGCACTCGTTGCGACAACGAGCGCTGGCGCGTGCCCGGCGCGAGACGCCACTCAGCGGTGGCCACGTCGAGCAACTGATCCGGCACCATACCGATAATCTCGGTTTGCGTAACGTGGCCTCCAGCGGCCTGCACCAGTTGATGGACCAATGTAAAAGCGCGCGCCGGCGAAGAATGCTCTACGTCTTCAATGTTCATCGAGATCTGCAGCGCGTTCCGGCTCGGCAACGGCAAGGCCAGCGCGCGCAAACCACGAATTCCGCTATGGCTCTCGCGAATCTCGCGGGCGATCTGCCTGGCGGTGGCCAGGCTCACGTCCGCGATCCACACGTTCCACGCCAACAGGACCGGCCGCGCACCGACACAGCATGCACCCGCCGTCGGGTGCGCGCCGGGGCAGTTCTCACTGCCCCTCATCCGGCCTTCGGCCACCTTCTCCCCGCGTCGCGGGGAGAAGGGCAACAAGGGGGGCGTCTCGCAAGAATTTTGTTTGTCGGCCCTCGAGAGGGAACCTGA
>CBJLQC010000277.1:0-4418 GCA_966424955.1 uncultured bacterium
GCCCTTTACCTACGGCAATTGAGGGGTCTCCCCCATAGTCCGGGCCGCCGGCAGGCCGCAGGTTTTGACCGTGGGGAGTAGCCCGCCGCCCGAGTGAGGCGGTGCGGCCGGTCGTCAATACGGAGCGCACGCTCCCGGCCGGCAGAATTCAAGGGCGAGACCATCGTGAACACAGGTTCGCGGCGGCCTCGCCTTTTGCGCGTGGTGCCCGGAAAGGAGTTGCAGTGCAGGTCGGCTTCTGGTACTGGGTCGGGTTCAATGCCTTCATCGTCGCGATGCTCGCGCTCGACCTGGGCGTATTCCACCGCAAAGCGCACACGGTCCGGGTGCGCGAGGCCACCGCGTGGACCTGTGTATGGATCACGCTCGCCCTGCTCTTCTGCGTGTGGATCTACCAGCGCGCCGGCCGCGAGCTGGCGCTGCAATTCCTCACCGGCTACCTGATCGAGGAGTCACTGTCCGTCGACAACGTGTTTGTCATGGTCATGATCTTCTCGTTCTTCGGCGTGCCCGCGCGCTACCAGCATCGCGTGCTCTTCTGGGGCATTCTGGGGGCGCTGGTCATGCGCGGCACCTTCATCGGACTGGGCACGTACATCCTGCACGCCTGGCATCCCATCATCTACGTGTTCGGCGCGCTGCTGCTGGTCACCGGCATCAGGCTGTTGTTCAAGCGGGACGAGCAGCCCGACCTGAACGCCAACGTGATCGTACGGCTGGCGCGCCGCTTCATTCACATCACGCCGCACTATCACGGCCAACACTTCACGGTGGTGGAAGCCGGGCGCCGGATTGCGACGCCGCTGTTGCTCGTCCTGGTCATGATCGAAGCGTCCGACGTCATCTTTGCGCTCGATTCGATTCCGGCCATCTTCGCGATCAGCGACGATCCGTTCATCATCTACACATCCAACGTGTTTGCCGTCCTGGGATTGCGCTCCATGTACTTCATGCTGGGCGACATCGTGCACCGTTTCGCCTACATCAAGTACGGGCTGGCCGCCGTGCTCGTGTTCATTGGCGGCAAAATGCTGATCAGCGATGTGTACCACGTGCCGATCCTGGCGTCGCTGGGCGTGGTAGCGGGCGCCATCAGCCTGTCTATCGTGGCGTCAATGCTGCGGACCGGCGGCGTGCTCGAGCCGGACGAGGCGGAGGAGCCGGAAGTGGTGCCGCGGCCGGCCAGGGTGCTGCAGCGCACGGGCACCGGTTGACGGGAACGGCGCCGGCTATTGCCGCCGGTTGAGGCGCTCCATCCGCCGCATCGCATACGCCCGCGCCAGCAACACGATGCCGAACCAGGCGCCCAGTACGATCAGTGGCAGGGTGATCAGGCGCGGCAGGAGCGCCGCAATGATGGCCAGCACGATGAAGGCGACGCCGCCAAGGGCGATCAGCGTACCTTCGGTGGATGTGAAGGGGCGGCGGTCGGTGATGGCGTCACCGATCGTGTGACTCATGCGCAGCGCGCTGGCCGCGGCGCGCGTGGCGGTGCCCCGCCTGTGCTCGCGGAGGTGTTCGCGCACCGGATCGCGCGCCCCGCGCAGCCGCAGGCGGCGCCGCAGCGGCAGCACGATCTCGGTCGCGTTCTCCAGGTCGGCCAGGTACATCTCTTCCATCTGCGTAGCGAAGCGCTCATCCGGGATGACCGCATCCAGCTCATGATTGCCCAGCCAGCTCGAGATGTTGAGGTTGCTCGAGCCGACGCGCGCCCAGCGGCCGTCCGCCACCGCCGATTTCGCGTGCATCATTGGCCCCTTCCACTCGAACACGCGGACGCCTGCCTCCAGCAGCGGCCGATAGCTGGTTTGTGAAATCGGGCGCAGCACGGCGATGTCGCTGGAACCGGGTACGAGCAGTCGTACGTCCACGCCGTCGCGCGCGGCACTGGCCAGCCCCTGCACATAGGATGGGATGCCGGCGAAATAGGCGTCCGACAGCCACAGCCGGCGGTTGGCGGATGCGGCAATCATCTGATCCAGGCGCAGCAGGCCGGCGGCCCCGGGGGCGGTTGCCACAATCCGGACCGTGGTATCCCCGGCAACACCCATCTGCTCGCGAGGCCGCCGCTCGCCGGCCGGCAGCGGCGACCCCATCACGCTCCACAGGATCGCGAATGCCTGCTCCGCGGCGGCCACCGCGGGACCGCGAATCTCCACGCCCGTGTCACGCCAGGGTTCGACGCCGCGCTCCGCGTCGCCGGCCCAGTCCTTTCCCACGCACAATCCGGTGATGAAGCAGATGCGGCCGTCCACGGAAAGCAGCTTGCGGTGATCGCGGCGTAGCCAGCCGAGCGGGCTCAGCACACGCGGCGGGTTGTAGCAGCGCACGACGACGCCACCCTGCTCCAGTCGCCGCCAGAAGCCGCGCCGCGCTTTGCCGAACGCGCCCAGCCAGTCGTAAATGACGCGCACCGTCACGCCCTGCTCCGCCTTCGCAATCAGTGCATCGGCGAACGTATGACCGACGTCATCATCGTGGATGATGTAGCTCTCGAAGTAGATGTATTGCCGCGCGCCTTCGATCGCGGCGAGCCACGCCGGATAGTTCTCCGCCGCATCGCGCAGCAAACGAACGGCATTGCCGTGCACGGGGGGCGCACCGACCGTGCGGTCGATGGCGTGAATGAAGAGATCGGCTTCACCCATGCAGACGCGTCACTGCCGGACGAAGCGCCAGCGTGCCTGCACGCCGACGACCAGCGTCTGCTCGCCGGTATTGATGGGCGTCTCGATGCCACGCGCATACGATGGAGCCGCGGCAATGTTCTGCATGAATTCCTCGCGCGTGGGACGCGTATCGGTAGAGATCGCGATCAGCTCCCCCAGCGAGCCACCGGCGGCGCGGGCGAGCGCTTCCGCATCCTGCCGCGCGTTGGCGACAGCCCGCTCCAACGCCTGCCGCCGCAAGCGCTCCATGTTGGAAGATTCAAAACGCACGGAACCGACCCGATTCGCACCCGCGGCGAGGGCCGCATCGAGCGTTGCGCCGACCATGCCGGCATCATCGAGTTTCACGGTGAGGCCATTCGTGGCCGCGTAGCCGGTCAGTCTGGGTCCCGATTGGTCGTAGTGATAGGTCGGCTGCACCGTGTAACCCCGCGTATTGATCCGGTCCGCGCGGATGCCGTTGCGCCTGAGCGCGGCGATCACCGAGTCCATCACCGGCGCATTACCCCGGGCCGCTTCCGCCGGCGTCTGCGCTTCCGTGCGCACCTCGACCATGACCGTGGCGCGATCCGGGATGTAGCTGACCATGCCAACGCCGTTCACCACGATCTCGGGCGCTTCGGCGGTCGCGGTTTGCGTCGCCGCCGGCCGGGAAATCACCAACACCAGGCAGGCCGCCAGGGTCGCCCCGCAAGTACGCACGTCAGCGCGCCGCTTTCTTCGTACCCGCTTTCTTACCACCCGCCTTCTGCTCGCGCCGCTTCGCCTTTTCGGCTGCCTTCGTACGCTGCTCGGCTTTCCGCTTCTGCTTCGCGCGTTGCATCGTCTGCTGTCTCTTGGCCATCTCCGACCTCGTGCTGTGGGTAGTTATCTGATGATGCCGGCCAGCGGCACCCCGCCCGACCTACGATTGCACGTGGCCAGCAAGTTGGCAACCGGCCCACCCGACTGGGCGGATATCGCCTTTCTCCGCACAACCTCCACATAACCTCAACCGCGCCTCCAAGCATCTACACACCATTCTCTGCTATCGTGGCCGCGTGCTGACCACCTAAATGACCAAAGGAGCCGGAAATGCAGAAGCAACACCTTTTACCGACACGATTCACCATGACGCTGGCCCTGGGCGTATTGCTCGCGGCGTGTGCCGACCAACAGCCGTTCCCGGCCGAACCGGACGCCGCGTCAATGCCCTCGTTCGCGGCCGCCACCGCCGATGCCAACATGGCCATGGCTACGCTGCGGCGCGTGACGGCGAAGTATCAGGATCTCGCTACGGCGCTGGATGACGACTTCGTGCTGCTGCATCCCTGCGAAGACCGGCCGGGCGAAGGGCCGGTGGGAACCGTATACGTGAACTTCGCCCGCCTGCTGGACGGCGTCATCGATCCCGAGCTGCCCGATGCGCTGATCTATGAGCCGACACGAACTGGCGAAAAGCTGGTCGGTGTCGAGCTCGCGATACCCTACGCCATGGCCGGCAACCAGCCGCCGACCTTTATGGGCGCGGTGTTTCAGTCGGAGGACGAGTTCGGAGTATTTGCACTGCATGCCTGGGTATGGCGCGAGAACCCCGAGGGCATGTTCGCCGAAACCAATCCGCGCGTAACCTGTGGAGGCTAATGATGCGCGCCGCCACTGCATACCTGTTGTCGGTCGCGCCCCTGGGCGCGGCCGTCACAGGGTGTTCGGGTGCCGATGATGCACGCATCACGGAACCCGCCTTCGCGACGGCCAGTGCCGGTCTCC
>CBJLQC010000278.1:0-4392 GCA_966424955.1 uncultured bacterium
TCGATCATCTCGGATGGCGGCGACCAGCCCAATGTCGTGCCCTCGAAAGCGGCGATCTGGTACTACATCCGCGAGCTGGACTATCCCGAGATCAAGCAGAACTTCGAGACGAGCATCAAGATCGCGGAAGCGGCCGCCGCGATGACCGACACGAAAGTCGAGCACCGTATCCTGGGGACGGCGTGGCCGCGCCACTTCAATCGCCCCATCGCGCAGCTGATGGACAAGCACATTCGCGCGGTCGGCCTGCCCACATGGAGCGCGGAAGACCAGCAGCTTGCGCGCGCCGTGCAGAAGGAAGTCGGCAGCCGCGACACGACGGGTCTCGCGATCAAGCTCGACACGCTGGAAGGCCCCGCGCGGCAGCGCGAGAGCGGCGGCTCCGATGACATCGGCGACATCTCGTGGGTGACGCCCACCGTGACGCTGCGCTACCCCTCGAACATCCCCGGGCTGCCCGGACATCACTGGTCGAACGCGATCGCCATGGCCACGCCGATCGCGCACAAGGGCGCGGTCGCCGGCGCGAAAGTCATGGCGCGCACCGCTCTCGAATTCTTCCTCGATCCGGCGCAGGCGGACAGTGCGTGGCGCTATTTCCGGGAAGTGCAGACCAAGGACACGAAATACACGCCCTTCATCGATGCGGATGATCCGCCGGCCACGTGGCTGAACAGCGAAATCATGGAAGAGTTTCGGCCCAGGCTGCGCTCGTTTTATTACGATGAGCAGAAGTACGGACCATATCTGGAACAACTTGGAATCAAGTATCCGACGGTGAGGGAATAGCGGGTTTAGGATTAGGAGAGGGATAGGTGAAGAACCAAGAACCAGGGGTAGGGATAGGGAAAGGGTCAGGAGAAGGTGCGCCAGCTTCCCTGACCGTTTCCGTTCCGCGAGCTCCTGGCGGGCGGTGGTGAAGGCCAGCGCGAGCGCGGGCCCAAACCGGGTATAACTCGGGCGCGCAAGTGCCACCTTCCCCTCACCCTATCCCTATCCCTCCCCCAAGTTCTTAGTTCTTGGGCCTATCCCTCTCCTCGCCCTGAACTCCCTCGTCCCTCCGCCTTAGTCGAGTGCAAAACTCGCATGCACAGTCACCGTAATCTCCTTCCGACGCGTACTCGTATTGTACATGCCCATACCGCTCACTTCCGTCGAGTACGGCTCGGTAATTTGGAAGACACCCGCCCGCGCGGTAATGATGCTGCCGACGTCGGCGCCGGTGCTGCCCGCGATTTCTTCGGCGCGCCGCTGCGCATCGCGCGTGGCGGCGCCGAGCAGACTGTGCTTGAGGCGCGCGATGTCGGTGTAGAAATATTCCAGCGTCGATTGCTCGACGCCGGTGCCTGTGGAAGTGAACGCGCCCGGATCGAGGGCCAGCTGCTCGAGCGCCGGTGAGTTCGAGATGATGAACACCGGCTGCTGCAGGTTGTAGCCGGTCCGCACGCCTTCCCTGCCCCACTGCGGCTGCGCGCTGGGCGGCAGCATCGACATGGCGGTGTCGGCGATGCCGACCTGGCGCAATCGCTCGCGCAGCCGCTCCGCATCCTCGCGCAATTGCGCATAGCCTTGCGTCTGGCCGCCATCCGCGACGGAGCGCGCGAGCACGAGCCGCCACTTCACGACGTCGGATACGAAGGATTGCGTGGCGGAGCCGGTCACACTCACCGTGTGCTGCGCGCCGCGCGCCTGCTTGAAGAGCAGCCCGAAGACCAGGGCCGCCAGCACGATGCCGGCGGCCACGATGACGCTGGGCAGGATGCGATCCCTCATTTGCCCGCCAGCTCGGTGACGACCTTGCCGCCGCCCGCGGCGGCCGGCAGCGCCTGCTCGGCGCGCACCACACGATGCGGCGCGGCCTTTTCGATCCAGTACCAGTCGGCGGTGCCGGAGCCATCGGCCGGCTTCACTTCGACCTTGAACGTCTCGAACGTTCCCGCGGGCACGGTCACGCTTTCCGACGCGACGACCTGGATCGCCTGCTCGCTGACCGACGACGTCATGATATCGAACGTGCGCACGCTTCCCTGGCTGCCGGGCGCGAGCGCCAGCGTGCCGAGTGCGAGGGCTAGCGCGGCGCCTTCCATGTAAACGGGCGCGCCGGTTTTCACGCGAATCGGCATCTGCTGCGGGCCGGCCTTCAGCTCGCCGACGATCGAATCGCCGCGCGCATTCAGCTCGATGAATGCCGGACCCTGGTGCACGGTGCGGCGCGCCGGTGCCAGTGTCGCGGCATCCAGCCACAGGCTGTCCACGGCGCTGCCCATCGGCGTCTGCGATGTTTCGACCATCAGCCAGCGGTCGCCTTGCTTCGACACCGCGGATGTCGACGTCGCTTCCATGGTGCGACCCTGCGCTTCGATCGTCTGCTTGTAACTCGCGGTCAGCGCGCCGAGCCGGGCGCCATCGAATCGTGCGGGCTCCGCCTTCGCCGCCGGCCGCAGCTTCAGCGTGTCGACATTGACGGTCAGCAGCGCGAGCCGCTTCGCAATGTCCTGCGGCATGGCCTGCTGATAGCGCCCGCCCAGGTGTTTGGCGAGGAAGCGCTCGATGGAGGCGAACATGGCGACGCGGTTCTCACGCCGCGCGAAGCCGTGGCCTTCGTCCGGTGCCACCAGGTACTCGGGCGTCCGCTTCAGATCGCGCAGCGCAATCACGATCTGATCCGATTCCGCCTTGTTGACGCGCGGATCGTTGGCGCCCTGGATGACCAGCAGCGGCGCCTTGATATTGGTCGCCGCGTACAGCGGCGACTGCGCCTTCAGGCGCTCCATCTCCTGCGGATTGTTCGGATCGCCGAGGCGCGCGTCGAACGACTTCTTGATGGGCGCCCAGTACGGCGGAATCGAAGCCAGCAGCGTGGGAATGCTGGAAGGCCCCACGATCGACACGCCGGCGGCATACAGCTCGGGCGTGAACGCGACGCCGGCGAGCGTCGCGTAACCGCCGTACGAGCCGCCCATGATGGCGACGCGCTTCGGGTCGGCAATGCCTTCCTTGATCAGCCACGCAACGGCATCCGAGATGTCGTGCTGCATGGCGCCGGTGCCCCACTCCTTGTTGCCCGCATCCAGGAACTTGCGGCCGTAGCCGGTCGAGCCGCGGAAGTTGGGCATGAGCACCGCATAGCCGCGATTGGCCAGGAACTGCGCGAAGCTGTTGTAGCCCCACGTGTCGCGCCCCCACGGCCCGCCGTGCGGCAGCACGATGGTCGGCAGATTGCGCGCGGCCACGCCTTTTGGAATCGTGAGATACGCGGGGATGACCAGGCCGTCGCGCGCGGTGTAGCGCACCGGCTTCATCAGCGCGAGGTGCTGCGAGGGCAGCTTCGGGCGGGGCCGGTACAGCAGCTCCGCCTTGCCGGTCGCGCGATCGTAAAGATACGTAGCGCCCGGATCGACGTCGGATGTCACGGTGATGATGTGCTTCTGCTCATCCGCGGTGGACGAGCCGAAGTAGATGTCGCCTGCACCCAGCTGCTTCTGCACGGCGGCCAGGTCCTTCGCGAACTGATCGTCCTTCGGGTAGTAGCGCAGCCGGTCACCCACGTAGTACGTGCCGAGCAGCTTGCCATTCACGTCCGAGAAGATGGCGCCGCCGAAATCGACCTGCTTGTCGGGGTCTTCTTCGACCGTCTCCCAGCTTTTCGTGCGCGGATCGTAAATGGCGAGGTGCGTGAAGTTGTCGGTGGGCTGCGCGACCTGCACCCAGATGCGGCCATCGTTCTCCACGCGAATCGGCGTGCAGCCCTGGAAGATGTCGCAGCTCAGCGTGAACAACGGCGTCGTCTTATCGCCTTCGATGCGCAGCACATCGGTGCCCAGCCCATCGGCGGAAACCTTCAGCGCGAGCGGCACGTTGGCCTGCTGATCGGCGAGGTAGCCGATGATGTTCTCGGTATTCTTGAACAGCAGCGTGCGTTGGCCGCTAGCCAGGTCGATGCGATACAGGTCGTGCTGCGCGGCGTCGCGATCGTTGAGCATGACCAGCACCTGGTTGGGCGCGGTCTTCGGCACGTCCACCATCTGCGCGCGCACCTTGCCGTAGGGCGTGAGGTCGCGCGCGGGCGGCAGCTTGCCTTTGGCTGCCTTTGTCGGGTCAATGGCGTAGAGGTGGAAGTTCTCGTCGCCGCCCTTGTCGTGCACGTAGAGCACGTACTTGCTGTCACGCGACCAGAAATAACCGGTGATGGGCCGCGTGCTGTCCGCGGTGAGCGGCACGGCTGCACTGAACGGCTGCGCGCGCTGCTTTACCCAGATGTTGAGCTGCCCGGCGTTGGTCTTGAGGAAGCTGACGTAGCGGCCGTCGGGCGAGAGCTGCGCACCGGCGATTTCCGGGTCGCCGAAAAAGATTTCCCGATCGATCAGCGGCGGCTGCTGGCTGTTCTGCGCG
>CBJLQC010000279.1:0-4385 GCA_966424955.1 uncultured bacterium
CGGCTTCGATCGCCTGGTGCGCCGTGGTGAAGCGAGGATCTGCCATGGGGATACCGGTCCGCCGTTGGATGCTAAATCCGGGTGCCAGGGTCGACCCCCGGCACCCGGAACGATAACACCCGTGTGCGCCGCCTATCCAGTGAAGTCTACGGCATCCGGTCGAATTTAAGGTTGCGTACGCGCCCCGCCGACACGCGCATCCCGGTCACCTTCCCTGCCGCATCGCGCTCGAAGCGGATCTCCGAGAAGTAGAACGGCGCCGCGCGGAAGTTGTCCGCGCGCGCGGGCCGCATCGGTATATCACCATGGCGACGGTGGCGCGCGACCAGCCCATTGTTCTCGATCACCACCTCGTACCGCGTCTCCAGCTCCGGGCTGTAGTAGGCGCCGGTGTAGGCTTGCAGCTCGGCGGCGGTTGGATTCCACGCGGGCTGGCTGGCCGGCGGCGCGGCCTGCGACGGTGACGCGGGCGGCGTTGTCATGCGATCACCGAAGAAGGCCTCCGCGACGTCGCCGCTGATCTGACCGGGATTGAAGGCGGCGTCGTTGCCCACCACGATCACGCCGGTTTCCACTTCCGGATAGTACGCGACCGATGTGCGGAAGCCCGCGTCCGCACCGTTGTGCGCGATGGTGCGTAGCCCGCGGTCCTTGCCGATGGCGACGCCGACCGCGTACGCGAGCGTATCTCCCTTGTTCAGCACCCCTCGCTCCTGCATCTGCTGGATGAGCTTCATGCCGCCGACCTTGCCGGTGCGGAAGTTGTCGAGCCAGAGCGCGAGGTCGGGCGCGGTGGTGAAGAGCGACGTCGCCCCGCGGTTGGCGTAGCTCAGCACCGACTTCGCCCACGCCTGCCCCTGTACGCGGTGGTACGAATCCGCGCGGTTCCTGACCAGGCGCTCGTGGTCGTCGTAGATCTGCGTGTGCTGCATGCCGAGTGGGTCGAACACGCGCTGCTTCATGAACTCGCCGAACGGCTGCTTCGCCACGCGCGCGACGATCTCCGACAGCAGCGTGTAGCCGGTGTTGCTGTACAGGTGCTCCGCGCCGGGCGTGAAGTTCAGCTCCTGCTGGCGGCGGATGAGGTTCATCAGGTCGTTGTGCGTGATGACATCGTCCAGGCGCCCGCCCGCCATGGCCCAGAGCGTCCACTGATCGCGCAGCCCGCTCGTGTGGTGAATGAGATGGCGGATGGTGATGGGCGTCCCGAAGTCGTGCAGCTCGGGCAGGTGTTTGCGGACGTCGTCGTCGAGCGAAAGCTTGCCTTCATTGGCAAGCAGCAGGATGGCGAAGGCGGTGAACTGCTTGGAGACCGACGCCATGTGGTAGACCGTCTCGGGCGTGTTGCGTATGCCGTGCTCCAGGTTGGCCATGCCGTAGCCGCGCGCGAAGACGAGCCGGCCGCCGCGCACGACCGCCACGACGCCGCCCGGTGTGGTGCTGTCGTAGTCGCTCATGATCTGGGCGACGCGTTGCTCGGGATCCGTGGCGAACGGCTCGGAGCGGAGGATCCGCAGCGCGTACGCGCCGCTGTCCCTCTCGAAGGCGGAGATCTCGATCCGGTAGACGCCCGCGCTGCGCGTGTTGAAGCGGAAGCGCTCGTCGCCGCGGGCGGGGCCATCCCAGTAACCGAGCTGGCGACCGGTCGGGTCGAGGACCCGCACTATGACGTCCGCCGTTCGCTGGTCTGCCGCGCCACTCACGAAGTACCTGGCGGGCAGGGTCAGGGTGTAGGTGTGCGGCTTGCCCGGGCTGACGATGCGTTCGGGCTCGGGGCTGGTGGCTTTGATGGTGTAGCTGGTTTGTGCGAGCGCGGGTGGCGCTGCGAGCACGAGCAGGGCGATCAGGCTATAGCGCATGATGGTTTGAGTTTTTCGGCCGTAAGAAGGTTGGACGAAGGTAACCCACGAGCCCGGCCGCGAGAAGTTCCGAAGACCCCTCGAGCTGGGGGAGAGGATAATGGGTGGGCGCGATGTCGTGATTTACGGCATTAGTGGGTAGCCGGCCACGGCTGAGATAGCCCGAGCCACGGCTTAACGCTTAGCGAATCTTCGGATCGTGAAGGGAGATGTTCGGATGAGGGCGATGTTGCTCGCGTTTTCGCGGCAGCGTGGCGTATCCGTGTAGTAATCCTAATTTGAAAACCATAGTCGCAGCTGCGTGAAAGGTGCGGGCGCACGACCAACATCGCCCCCATCACTAACATCTCCTTTAAAGGAATTTTCCCCACCGGGGAAATAGCGTAGCCACCACCCTCCGAACGAGGTTGTTCTCAGCTCGTGTGACACGCCCGCGCACACCAGAAACACCCATTCACCCGCAAGTACAGCATGCCCGCCCGCTGCACCGCATCTTCACAGCTGCTGAAGATCCCGATATACGCCGGATCGGCCGGCAGATGCGGACAGCTTTCCGTATGCACCTCGTGATCGCCGTTGGGCTGGGGCGACGTATTCACGAAGTATTTGGTCATCCACCCCCGGTTGATTTGCGGTGAAGTCAGGTTCAGGTCTGCCCCGCTGGCGTGCTTCCTGAGTATCCAGACCGGATACGGATCCAGCATCGACGCGGGCACGCCCAGCCGCGTGAGCATCCGGTGCCTGCGTTTGCTGCACTCGGGAACCAGCTCCCAATGCGCGATCGGCGCGACCAGCTCGTAAAAGCCCAGTCCGCGCCAGCCGCTGGCCTCCCACGGATCGTTCATCCGGTCGAGCCGTCCGAGCGCATGGCTGATCGTGAACGCGATCCGGCTGGGCAGCCAGTTGATGAGCGGCAGCTTCGTGGTGTGAAAATCGAACGGCAGATACTTGTTCGGCGTTTCATTGATGATCAGGTGCCCGCCGCGCCGGAGCACGCGCCAGAGCTCGCGGATGTAGGCGCCCCGGGGTTGCGGAATGTGCTCGAGGACGGCGTTCGCCAGCACCACGTCGAACGACTCGTCGGCGAAGGGCAATCCCGGCTTGTAGCCGGTTTGCATGATCGTCGGTGCCTGGCCGAGGCGCAGCAGCGTCTGATTGCCGCGCCGAACGCTATCCCCGTCGGGCTCGGTGCCGCAGACGCTCTTGGCTCCGAGCACATGGATGACGCACGTGCTGAGCGCGGACGACGCGCCGAAATCGAGGACATCCCGATCCCGGAACAGGTGCGCCAGCGGCGCGAGCGAGCGTCTGAGCCTTTGCAACCGCGCCTGCTCGACGGCGGTCGGAAACGTGGCTCCGCTCTCCGCTCTCCAATGGCTGAAACTCGGAACCACGGCTTCGGCGGATTCGTGCGATAGCTGGGGCATGTCAGTTCGCGCCCATCAGCTTGCTCCGCACATCCTTTCGGCTCGGGACGCGCAGCTTGCGCAGGATGTTCTCGGTATGCCGGCCGGCCGTGTAGATCGTGAAGTCGAGCAGCTGCGCGATTTCACGGTTCGACTTCCGCTCGGCCAGCAGACGCGCGACCTCGATCTCGCGATTGGTGAGACCGTAGCAGCTCCTCAGCTGCTCGTCGCAAATGCGGTCGCTCGCCGCGACCTGCACCAGCACGACCACCCAGCCGGTGCCATCGTGATGCTCCGCGCTGAGCCGGTAGCGTGCCTCCCCGATGCGGACGGTTTCCCCCGCGTCGTCTTCACGCGCGTGCACCAGGCCGATCGCCGCGGCCAGCAGCCTTGTCAGCTCGCTGTTCTGCCGGATCATGTGCGACTCGCTTCCGCGAAGAACCCGGCGAGCGTGCCGAATACCTGGAAGCGGCTGCTCACGCCGAGCCGCCAGAGCACGGCTTCGGTGTGACGCCGCGCCGTGTTGGGTCTGACGCGCAGCTCGCTGGCGATTTCCGCGTTGGTGAGACGGTCCGCCAGCAGCGTGGCGACGCGCGCCTGGGTCGGTGTGAGCCGGTACTTCTGGCGCAGCGTGGTGAGCAGCCGCGCGTCCGCGTTGCCGAAACGCAGCAATTCCATGCAGTCCTGTTATATTGCGACAGGGTGAGTGTTTGGCTGCTACGCTAAACGGCCCGCTTCAGCGGATCCTCAGGATTATCTCACTCGTTCTCAACTCGTTAGCATGCTTAGACTTAACCTCTTCGGTGCGGTTGATTTGGCGAGCGGCGACGGCCGTTCGCTGAACGGCGACGTCGGCGGCAGCAAGCCGCTCGCGGTGCTCGTCTATCTCGTCCTGGAAGGCGCGGACCGCCCGGTTCGCCGCGACCGGATCGTCGGTGTGCTCTGGCCCGAGTTCGAGCAGAAGAAAGCACGGCAATCGCTCAGCAATGCGTTGTACGAATTAAGAACGGTTATCGGCGACGTCGTCTCCTCGCGCGGCCAGGAGGAGATCAGCGTCGATCGCACCCGCATCACCAGCGACTGCTTCGAGTTCGAGGAGCTGGCGCGCACCGGCCGGCTG
>CBJLQC010000280.1:0-4378 GCA_966424955.1 uncultured bacterium
TACTCGCGGTCGGACTGCCGATTGTCGTCATCGGTGGATCGTACTGGGGAGTGCGCGCCGGATTTCGCAGCTTCGTGGCGCGGCGCCGTCGCGCGCTCGAGCAACTTCTGAATCATCTCAGTCAGGCACTTCGGGTCAACTCAGAGGCAGTGTGAATACCATGAGCCAGATCTCCGATGCCGTCTCGACCCCGCAACCCGTCGCGCGTTCCGCCTGGCTGGCGGACCCGGCAACGCTGACGCTACGAGTTTTCATCTGCGCCTGCGCCATTGGCGGCCTGGCCACGACGCTGTCCGGTTTGCGGGATGCATTCAGCAGTGGCATCCCGATGCGTTTTGGACAACTGGAGTACCAGGTCTGGGGTTCCTTGCCTTATCTCGTGCTCGTCACCATCGCCCTGACGCGCGTGTCACAGCGGTCGCTCGCGACTTTGCTGGTCACAACCCTGCTCGCATGGTTCATGAGCACGGGCTACAGCAACCTGGACCAGATGGATCTCGGCATCGGCGTGATCCCACTCGTCCAGCTCGCCTTCATCTTCGGTGCGCTGATGGTCATGTCCACGTACTGGCTGCTCGGCAAGGACACACCCTGAACGGCTGGGTGAGGCATCGGCTGCGTTTCGCCGCACGATTCGTGATAAGGAGATGGGGGATATAGGCGATGTAGCTCGCGTTCCTGCCCTGGCCTCGCGACGCCGACATCGATTTCAGAATTTCAAAAACAAAGCAGCCCTCGCCGCGCCGGTGCGCTGCACGACATGCATCGCCCAGATCTCCACATCTCCTTTCAAAAAACCAAGCGGTACGAGAAGAGAGGAACCACCAGCGCGCGCTTCGATGTAGTGGAATCAGATCGCCGGCCTCGGCAACACGCCATTCACCAGGAAGTCCGCGCGTTCGAAACGGTGCGCCGCGCGCGCGAAATAATCACGACGCACCACCTCCACGAAGTCCCGGGTAGCCGCGCTGTGCCACGTTTCCAGTCCCTTCGGTTGCCGCCTGCCGAATGCCGCAAGTGAAATTACCCCGATGTTGACGCCGGCCGCCGGGTCGCGCGCCGATACGTAGCGAAACGCCGCCACGCCCGCATCTCTCATCGCAGTGCCCAACTGTTGCGTGGCATGGTAGCTGACCTTGCTGGCGAGGATCTCCTGGAAACGCGCAAACGCCTTCCCGCTGAGGTCGATGCCGCGCGGCGTGTCGACCAGCGCGCGAAACGCCGTGAGCTCGGTCTCGAGCAGACCCAGGTCCGCGCTCGTGCCTTCCAGAAACAGCAGCCGGTAGTAAGCGACTTCCGCGAATGCGGTTCGTTGTTCCTCGGATCCGTACCAGATGCCGGGCTCGCTGCGGCTTCCGAAACGCGAGCCGTGCCGCAGCGGTGGATAGCGGAAAGGTGTGGACAACAGGTAGTGCAGCGCGGCGCGCGTACGCTGTGGCGGCTTCGCGCCGTCGATCAGCTGCTCGAGGACGAGCTGCTCGGCATCCGAATCCACCAGCTTGCGCGTGGAAACCTGGTGCTGCGACTCAACCACACGCCACGGCTCGCGCCGCAGCCGGCCGATCCTAGAGTCGCCCGCGCATTGCGTCCAGATATTGGACGACGTCGACAAGTCCCTCTACATGGCGAATGCGTTCGGCTGGTACACCGCCCAGGTGCGCGTTGTCGGCGTGCAGCCAGGCGCGCGCCTTGGCCGCGTCGCCGCCCACCAGCGCATCGAGACTGCGGAACAACCGCAGGAAAAGCAGAGCCAGCTCACCTTCCTTGGTGGCCGGCTCGATCACCCGGCTGTTCGATAGCCGTGAGACGGATGCTTCGCTCGCGCCCAGGACGGCCGCCAGCTCGCGGTTGCGCAAACCCAACCGGCGCGCCGCGGACAGCAGTGCCTTGGTCAGCACGGCGGCCGGCTGGACGCCTGGAAGGGGCATGGGGCGGCTCATCAAGTGAAAGAATAACGAAGTATTCTTGCACTTGCAAGCCGCCCCAGCCGTCGTTACGCGATCTGCAGCTCGGGCGGAACGTGTACGCTGGTCAGCGAGTCGTGCGCGCGCGTCAGCAGGTCGCCGACCGAATGCACGAGGTCGTTGTGACTGGCCACGCCGACCTTGACTTCCAGGCGGCGGCCGGCGACGCGGATCGAGTTGAGGTCCTTGCAGACCTTCTCGATGTAGATCGCGGCGCCGCGCTCGTCGGAGCTGCCCAGGACGGCGAGCAGGGTGTAGGCATGGTCGAGTCGGGCGGCCATATGCATGCCGCGCGTATGGCGCTTCATGACCGCGCCCACGGCGAGCAGCACCCGATTCACCTCGCCGGCACCTTTGGCGGCCGCGAGTCGGGGCAGGTTGTCCAGACTGAAAAGGACAACGGTGAGGGGTCGTCCACTGCGTTCTGCGGCTGCGAATTCGCGCAGGAGGTGCTGGTGCGCGACAGCGTGGCTGGGCAGACGTGTGAACACGTCCATTTCCGCGGCAGTGGCACCGGCCTGGTGCCCCGCCATCATCGATTCCCTCAGCATGAGCATCAGCATGGCCGTGATCAGCAGCGTCGTAATCGGGATAATGACGAACGACTCGAGCGCTGTGATCTCCGTCAGCACGAACCACACGCCCACGCCGGCGGCGAAGGCGATGATGCTGCTCATGGCTGTGAAGTAGGGAGAAGCTGGTTGATCCTGTTCCATAAGTGGCGGGCCGAACTATCGAGTTCCGTGCCATGGGCTAACGCATTGTACGACAATGCTTGCATTCTGCGAGACGGCAAAGTTTAGTGGCAGGGTGGGAAAAATGGTTTAAACCATCCTTGCGGGCGGGGCATCCTAGCATCGGTTGCGAACCCCCTATCTGTGAGGAGCCGATGAGCCGCAAACATGGAATTGCCGTTCTGATCGTGGCCGGATTCACGGGCGTGGCGGCCCACTATGGAGGCTGGGCGACGGTGACGGTGGAGAACCTACCCGACCACCTGGTCGTGGGGGCGCCGTACAATCTCACGTTCAGCGTGCGCCAGCACGGCCGCGATCTGCTCCCCGATCTGTCGCCATCCGTGCAGCTGAAATCGGAGCGTGGTGATGTGATGGCGCCGGCGGTTGCGACGAACCGTCCAGGTTATTACACCGCGACGATAAATGTGCCAGCCGAAGGCGACTGGTCGGCCACCGTCGAATCAGGTTTTCACAACAGCAAGCTCAAACTGATGCCGCTGGCTGCACTGCCACGTGGTGCGCGGCTGTCCAAAGCGGTGGCGCCGGCGGAGCGCGGCCAGCGCCTGTTCGTCGCCAAGGGCTGTGTCATGTGCCACACTCACGCGCAAACCGCGGAATACGGCGCGGAGGACGTCGGCCCGAATCTCACGGAAAGGAAGTTTGCGGCCGGCTACCTGCGTGAGTTCCTGGCCGATCCCTCGATCAAGCGGCCGACGAACGGGCGCAGCATGCCGAAGCTCGATCTGTCGAGCAGTGACATCAACGCACTGACTGCGTTCATCAATG
This sequence comes from uncultured bacterium, assembly GCA_966424955.1. Classification (GTDB taxonomy): domain Bacteria; phylum Gemmatimonadota; class Gemmatimonadetes; order Longimicrobiales; family RSA9; genus CBJLQC01. The sequence goes on from CBJLQC010000280.1 coordinate 3,488, forward strand.
GTAAGGGCGCGGTGCGCACGGCGGCCGGCAGGTAGTCGAAGAAATTTCGAGTGGGCGCCCGTGCGCGAAGCGCGGGCGTCCTCCATAATTCCGCATGGCCGAGAAAGTTCAGCGGCGTAATGTCATCATTGGTGCAATTACGATCGTCGCGCTCGGGATTTCGTTTGCCCTTGCGTGGCGCGCACGCGACCGCTCCGAAGTTCCGCTCGTAATCGTGGCGCCGGCCGGTACCGCGGTGACAGTGGACGGGCAGGATCCGCGGGTGCTGCCCAGCCAGCCCAATACGTCTCCCAGCCTGGACAGTTACTATTTCCGTACGGCCGCGGGGGAGCACGAAGTTCGCTTCCAGCAGCCGGGACGTGTGGCGCGCGTGCAGGCGATCACCATTCCCGCCACGCGGCTGCCGGTCATTTACACGGTCTTACGCGATACACTCCGCGCGCTGAAGGAGCGCGGCGAATGAACTTTTTTGCCGACGCGCGTGATTGGGCGCAAGGCCGTCCATGGCTGGCGCGTGCGCTGCTCCTGCTGGTTTGTGCGTGGCTGTTCTACCGGCACGCGCAGGACCCGATGTACGGCGGCATCGTCAAGGGTCTCAACCTGGCGATTCATGAGATCGGGCACGTGCTGTTCGGCTTTGCCGGTGACTTCATCGGCATCGCGGGGGGGACGATTCTCCAGCTCGCCGTGCCGGTGTTGGCGGCGTGGCTGTTCTACCGGCAGCGCGACTTCTTCGCGATCGGTATTGCGCTTTGCTGGCTCGGCACCAGCTTCTTCGACGTCGCGGTTTACGCCGCCGACGCGCGGGCCGGCGAGCTCCCGCTGGTGAGCCTTGGTGGCGGGGATCCCGAGCACGATTGGTTCATCATGCTGGCCGAGACCGACCTGCTG
>CBJLQC010000281.1:0-4376 GCA_966424955.1 uncultured bacterium
CACCGCGCTGGTTGGTGACGGCCGGTACCACCCGTTCAGCATCAACTCCAGAAACGCCAACGCCTCGTCCATCGGACCCGGTGGCGCGCTTCGGCCGACCGTGCGGCTCGACGACGAGCTGCGCGACGTGCACGCGCCGACGATCCTGCTGATCGATGTGGAAGGCGCGGAGCCGCTCGTCCTGCGCGGCGCGGCGGAGTTCATCGCGCGCGCGCAGCCCCTCATCATCTTCGAGTACAATTACGTGAGCCGGCGCCATTTCACGCTGTCGGAGGTCCGCGCGCTACTCGGCGATCATTATGACGTGTGGCGATTGCGGCGCGATGGCCGGCTGGACCGCGACGTCGAAAACAGCTGGAATTGTGTCGCGATCGCGCGCGGCAGTGAGTTCGAGCGACTGAAGCCGGTCAGGTAGGCGGCGCCGCGCGCGCGCGCAGCTTCCTGGCCCACGCGCGGGGGGCGGCGAACGCATACGTGAGCGAGGCCGTCTGTCGCGCGAGCAGCGCGGGCCGCTTCCACAGCCGCGCGGCTGCTCCCAGGCCACGCAGGTAATTGCCCACGCGCGCGGCTTCCCACATACGCGCGCCGTTCAATGCAGCCAGCACGGATGCCAGCTTGTAGCCGGCGCTCGGTCTTCCGTATCCGACCATTTTCCCGAGCGCGTTGGCCAGCGCAACCTCGCGCGCGAGGAGTGCGGGCAGATCGTCGCCGGTGAAGCGCGTGCCCGCATGCCGGCGGTAGAAACCGAGCACCTCGTCCAGCGAATAGCCGGCCGCGCCGGTAGCCAGGACCTTGGCAAAGATGACTGCATCACCCGCGTGCAGCGCCAGCTCGGGCGTAATCGTCACGGGAAACCCGCGGGCAGCCAGCGCGCGCCGCATCACCAGCGATGTGCCGGCTGTAATGCCGCCTTCGAGCAGCATGACCGGGTCGCCGGGCACGGGCGCCGAGCCATGGTATGCAGGCAGGCTGGGTCCGAGCGGCTCGAGGTGTTCGTTCACGAGCGCCAGCTTGTGCCGCAGCCATTGTGTCTGCGGGCGCGCCTGGAACGTCCCGACCACCGTCTGCAGCTTGTTCGCGTGCCACCCATCGTCCGCGTCGAGCAACGCGATGAGATCGCCGTTGCTGATGGCGAAGCCGGCGCTCAAGGCGGCCGCCTGCCCGGCATTCGCCTGGAAGAGGGAGCGGACCGCCGCGCCATAACCGGCGACCACGTCGCGTGAGTCGTCAGTGGAACCATCATCCACGACGATGATCTCGACCTGCCGCCAGGTCTGCGCGATGACGCTGTCGATGCACTGCTTCAGGAAGCGGCCGTAGTTGTGATTGGCGATGATTACGCTGACCAGCGGCTCGGTGCGCGGCATGGCAAAAATGTATGCCGGCCCCTATGCTTCGGCCATGCGTGTCGCGCTGCTGACCAACTTCATCCCGCCCTATCGTGTCTCGCTTTTTCGTGCCTTGGCCCAGCAGGTGGGTGAGCTGCGCGTGTTCGTTTCGACGGCAATGGAAAGCACGCGGGCGTGGCAGCCGGAATGGGCGGATCTGGACGTCGTCGTGCAAAAGTCCTGGACGACGCAGCAGAGGTGGCGGGACACGGCGTTCGAGGAGCCCGTCGAGGTGCACGTTCCCTACGACACGCTCTGGAGGCTGGCGCGCTATCGCCCGGACCGGATCATTACCGGCGAGCTCGGATTGCGCTCCCTGCAGGCCCTGGCGTACGGCAAGGCGGCCCGCACGCCGGTCGTGGTATGGGCGACGTTGTCGGAGCGCACCGAGCAGCAGCGCGGCGCCGCGCGCCGCATGCTGCGCAAGTTCATGATCCCGCGTTTTGCCGCAGCCATCGTCAACGGTGAAGCCGGCGCACGCTATCTCAGGCGCTATCGCAACGATCAGCCGCTGCGTATCCCGTACACCACCGACATGGCTCCCTTTCTGGCGCTGCCCCTGACGGGACGCCCGCGCCGGCTGCTCTACGTTGGCGCGCTTACGCCGCGTAAAGGCTTCGACCTGTTGCTCGAAGCGTGTTTGCGGCATGACATCGAGCTGCTCGTCGTGGGGGATGGCCCATTGCGGCGGGAGGCGCGCACGGTCGAATATGTCGGCCAGGTACCGTACCACGAGCTGCCCGGCTGGTTCGAGCGCGCGGGATTCCTGGTTGTGCCGTCGCGGGCGGACGAGTGGGGTGTCGTCGTGAATGAAGCGCTCGCGGCCGGCGTTCCGGTGATCGGCAGCAGCTTCAGCCAGGCCGTGGACGAGCTGATCGTGGAGGGTGAGAACGGTTGGCGTTTCGAGCCGCGCGATGTGACCGCGTTGGCTGAGGCGATCGCCCGGGCGACCGCGATCGATGACCAGACCTTGGACCGAATGAGAACCTGTGCACGCGAGACGGCCCGGCGTCTGCATCCTGAAGACGCGGCCCAACGAATTGCACACCTGTTGAAGACTTTATGATGCGAATGCGGTTGATGGCGCGCGTTGCCGCGCTGTGCTTCATGTTTGTTCAGCTCGCCGGTTGTGACGTCGAAGAAGTCGGCTTCGGCGCGCCCGAGATGACCGCCGTGACGGTCGGCGAGCTGCACTCCTGCGCGATCTCGGAAGCCGGCGTGGCCTATTGTTGGGGCGACAACCGCTCGGGCCAGCTCGGCATCGGCAGCCATGATGCGCGCCTGTATGCGACGCGCGTCGAAGGCAGCTTTTTGCTCACCGCGATCGACGCGGGCGGGGATCACACATGCGCGCTCACGACGGATGGGCGGGCCGTGTGTTGGGGGGGCAACGCATTCGGGCAGCTGGGCACCGGAGACCAGCAGGATGCGGATGCCCCGACGCTGGTGAGCACCAGCGAGCGGTTCCGCGCAATCACGGCCGGATTCGCGCACACCTGCGCACTCACGCAAAACGGCCGCGCGTTCTGCTGGGGCCGGGGCACCAATGGTGAGCTGGGCAGTGGGGCGGCCGCGAATGCCGTCACGAACCCCCAACCTGTGGCCGGCAGCCTGGTTTTCTCGCACATCAGCGCAGGCGGGCGCCATACCTGCGCGCTCGCCAGCGGCGGGCTGGCGTATTGCTGGGGCGCGAACGAGCTGGCGCAGCTCGGCAATGGCACCGCGGGATCGCCGCAGCTTGCTCCCACGCGTGTCGATGCAGCGTTCGCGTTCAGCGACATCTCCGCCGGCTGGAATCACTCGTGCGCCGTTACGCCGTCGCGTGTCGCGTATTGCTGGGGCGAGAACGCGTACGGTGAGATGGGCAGCGGCTGGGATTGGGAAGAAGGCGTTCCGGGCCAGCCGTCGCCGCAGGCCGTTCTCTCGTACGGCGAGATCATGTTCACACAGATCAGTGCCGGCCGGCAGTTCACGTGCGGACGCCGCGACCAGGGCACCATCTATTGCTGGGGACACGGCTCGCACGGGCAGCTGGGCAATGCCGCGGCCACCGACTTCGTCGTGCCGCAGTGGGTGAAGCCCGGTCCCGGCCGTCGCGAGGTGGGCGTGGCGGACGTGTTCGCGAAAGTCGATGCCGGCAGCGCCAGCCACGCGTGCGGTCTCGCCGTGGATGGCACCATCTACTGCTGGGGCAACGGCGCCAACGGGCAGCTCGGCAGTGGTGAGTGGCTCACGATGATCGCGCTGCCCGTCGCCGCATCCGACTAGCGACATGCATACGCCAGCGACCGCGCCGCCGCCCGTGCGAGGCTCCGTCCTGGCGCGCAACGCGCTGCTGAATCTGGCCGGTCTCATCGCTCCCCTCATTGTTGCTTTCGTCACGCTGCCTTTCCTGATCCGCGGGCTGGGCACCGAGCGCTTCGGACTGCTTTCCATTGCATGGCTGCTGCTGACCTACCTGTCCGAGCTGGGTTTCGGCATTACCACGACGCGTTATGCCGCCGCGATCGGTGCCGGCCGCACGGCCGAGCTGGCGCCGCTCGTCTGGACTACCGCGGCATTCCAGGCGACGATCGGCCTGGTGATCGGCGTCCTTCTCGCCGCCGCCACACCGTGGCTGGTCGGCAGTGTTCTCGAGATTCCGGCTGCGCTGACATCGGAAGCGCGCGCCTGCTTCTATCTGCTCGCGCTGTCGCTCCCGCTGCTCGGCTGGGGACGCGCCTTTCGCGGCCTGGTCGAAGCCGCGCAACGATTCGACCTCGCGCTCATCGTTCATCTGCCCATTACCGCGGGCACGTACGTCGCCGCGGCCATCGCCGCGTATGCCGGGTGGTCCGTGACCGCCGTCATGGCTTTGATCGTGATCGCGCGCCTGCTCGCGCTGCCCGCCTACCATGCCGCGGCGCGCCGCGCATTACCCAGCGTGTCGTTGCGCCCTGCGTTCCGACTGGAACGCATGCGCGAAGTCGGCACGTTTGCCGGCTGGGT
>CBJLQC010000282.1:0-4369 GCA_966424955.1 uncultured bacterium
CGTGTACAAGCTGCTGGACCGGCTCGACGCGGAGCGGATCGATGCGGAAGGCAAAGTTCCCGATGATGTGATCGACGAGCTGCGCCGCATTGGTGCATTCGGCATCAAGATCCCGCGCGAGTACGGCGGCCTCGGCCTTTCGCAAACCAGCTACAACCGCGCCATGGGATTGATCAGCACCAAGGTCTCGGCGATCGGTGTGCTGCTCTCGGCTCACCAGTCGATCGGGGTGCCGCAGCCGCTCAAGATGTTCGGCACGGAGGAACAGAAGAAGAAGTACCTGCCGCGCCTGGCCAAGGGCGCCATCTCGGCGTTTGCGTTGACGGAGCCGGACGTCGGGTCCGATCCCGCGCGCATGGCGGCGACCGCCGATCTGACCGAGGACGGGCAGGCCTACATCCTGAACGGCGAAAAGCTGTGGACGACCAACGGACCGATCGCCGAGATCATGGTCGTCATGGCGCGCACGCCGGCGAAGGACGGCAAGCGGCGCGGCATTACGGCGTTCATCGTCGAGTCGAGCATGCCCGGCGTGGAAACGTCCAGCCGCTGCGAGTTCATGGGTTTGAACGGCATCGAGAATGGCGTCATCAGCTTTACCAACGTGCGCGTGCCGAAGGAGAACATCCTGTGGGGTGAGGGCAAAGGCCTGAAGCTCGCGTTGATCACCCTGAACACGGGCCGGCTGACCATTCCGGCCACCTGCGCCGCGGCCGGCAAGTGGTGCGTCAACGTCGCGCGGCACTGGGCGAATGTGCGTGAGCAGTGGGGCGCGCCCGTCGGCAAGCACGACGCCGTGGCACAAATGCTCGGCAACATGGCCGCCTCCACCTTCGCCATGGAGGCCGTCGCCGAGCTGTCGGCCGGCCTCGCGGATGCGGGCAAGTCGGACATCCGGCTGGAAGCGGCCATCGCCAAGATGTTCAATTCCGAAAAATCGTGGGAAATCGTCGACGATCTGATGCAGATCCGCGGGGGCCGCGGTTACGAAACGGCGCGCTCGCTGGCGGCGCGTGGCGAACCGCCCATCCCGGTCGAGCGCGCCATGCGCGATTTGCGCATCAACCTGATCTTCGAGGGCTCGAGTGAAATCATGCGGCTGTTCATCGCGCGTGAAGCAGTCGACCCGCACCTCTCGAAGGCGGGCGCCATGCTGGACCGCAAAGCCGGAACCGGTGACAAGCTGAAAGGCCTGATGGGGCTGGGCACCCACATGGCCGGCTGGTACCCGCAGCTCGTGGCCGGCTGGGGGCGCTGGCCCCGCTTCAACGATTATGGGCGGCTGGCGCCGCACCTCCGTTTCGTCGAACGCGCTTCCCGCAAGCTCGGCCGAACCCTGTTCTACGCCATGACGCGCTTCGGGCCGAAGCTCGAAAAACGGCAAGCCGTGCTGTTTCGCCTCGTCGATATAGGCGCCGAGCTTTTCGCGATGTCCGCCACTTGTGTTCGCGCCCGGCAGCTGGCGCGGCAAGGCGACAAGAATGCCGTCTACCTGGCGGACTTGTTCTGCCGGGGCGCGCGCCGCCGCGTGCAACGGCTCTTCCGTGATACCTTCCGCAACCACGACACGTTTACCTACCGCGTCGCCCAGGACGTCCTGGCCGGCAAGTATGCGTGGCTGGAGCAAGGCATCGTCGAAGCGCCCCGATAGTCAGCCGCAACGGAATAGCTTGCTTCGCGACGCCGAGTTTTCGTACCTTAACGTACCCTCTTTTTCTGGATAATGGGGGGATAGCCTCACTATTACCCCATTATTCGCTCTGCAAAAGGTAACATGGCCTTCGTGGCGGCGCTGTTGCCGAACAAGTCAGACCGCGATTCCCTGAGAGTAGCAACGCCGCCTCATCAGGTTCTCTGGGCTGAGTCCTGGCGAGATCTCTACAAGCTCGTCCGCCGTCGCCCGGTCGCTGCGGTGGTCGCGGATCTCCACGCCGAGACCCGCAAAGACGGCGCACTACGCGTATTCCGGTTCACCCAGCGATATCCGTTGACCCCGCTGGTGGTGTGGGGGAACGCCGACGGCCGGGAGCTGTTCCGCCTGGGCAAGGCCGGCGCCAGCGACGTTATCCTCTCCAACAGCGCGGAAGACTCCGAGCTGGTGCGCGACGTACTCGATCGCGCCATCCATCGGAGCCTGGGACCCAGCATCGAGGAGCGGCTGCGCGGCCGTATCGCGGATGAAGCTCTGCGCATCGTCCGGTATGCCGCCGATCATGTCCCGGACCAGGTGCAAGTGCCGGAGCTGGCAGCCGCGTTCGGCGTTTCCGTTTCGACGCTCGAGCGGCGATGCGAGCGCTGGGGGCTGCCCACGCCGGGCCGCCTGTTGTTGTGGCTGCGCGTCCTGTACGGCCTGCGCTGGCTGCTCGAACCGGGACGCAGCGTCGAATCGGTCGGCTACCAGCTCGGTTATTCATCCGGCGCCGCCTTCCGCCGCGCCATCAAGGCGACGATCGGTGGCCGCCCTACCCCGCTGCGTAACACGCGCGGTTTCGATCGCGCGCTCGAGCAATTCCTCACGGAGTGTCCCGGCAGACCGGCAGCACCCGCCTTACCTGTAGGAGGCTGAACATGGCACGCTACGATCGCATCGCGCCGTTGAGCTCACCGGGCCGTGACCGCGCGTTTCCTGCCTGGCCAGTACTGCGTGATGTCGAGGGGCAGGACCGTGACGCCGATGTCTGCCGGCGCGCCCGGCTCCGCTTCCTGGCGCTGCGTGCGGTTCGGCACCTGCTCGAACGCGCACCGGACGACGGCACCGGCGAGTGGTTCAGCCGCCAGTTGGAATCGGTACGGGAAGAGTTGAGCGGGCTGGCTGCGCGCGATGTCGAGCGCGTTCGCATCACCCGATTTCTGCGCCACGTGGAAGACGGCGACCGGAGCCGCATAGCCACCGCGCTCCTGGAATTCGCGGAGCAGGCGCACGACGCCGGCTATGTCCATGCGGCCGAGGAATACGCGCTGACCGCGGAATTAGCGCAAAGCGGCGTCGCACAGGAGCTGCTCGCCCGCCTGCACTGCGAGCCCGACGACGCAGATCATGCGACCGCCCTCGAGAACGGATGGAACGAGCTGCGACAAACGCAGGAACCACGTCGGCGCGCGCAAATCCTGGAAAGCATGGGCCGCTCGCTGCTCGGTCTCGGGCTGCTGACCGCGGCGGATCGCTGCTTCGCCATCATCACGCACCGTCCCGCCGACTTGCCGTTGCGGTCACGCGCGCGCGGCGCGCATGCGCTCACCGCCGCCCTCGCGGGTGACAGCGCCAGCTTCCGTGCGCGGCGAACCAGCCTGCTGAACGATAGCGCGGAATGGGCGCCCGACCCGCGCGTCGCGGCATGCGTGAACATGGACCTGGCGCAAGGCTGCCTGGCCGCCGGTGATCACGATTTCGCCCGCGAGCATTTGCGCGCCGCCCTCACGATTGCGCGCCGGCACAATTACACAAGCGTCCTGACCCGCGCCGAAGCTAGCCTGACCGCGCTGGAGCAGAACACCTACGTGCTGCTGCAGCCGCAACCATCTTCTTCGGAAGCCGCGCAGCTGATTGCCGCCCAGATCGAGCTGCTGGAGTTGCCCGCGCCCGCATCGTAAATGCGCGGTGCGGCCGCTCACGCCAGTACATCCCGCTCGCCCCGCTCGACCTGGTGCATCCACGCCTTGTAATCGATGGCGGCCGCGAGCGCAGCCTCGATGCTGCGCACTACATCGCTCTCGCCTACCTCGAGGCGGGCACGCTCGACCAGCTCGGCATCCAGGAAAAAGCTGTACGGCCGGCGTGCCACTTCACGCAATCTGCCATGCTCCTGCCTCGCGTTGTCAGTCATTTCCTTGCCTTTCGCGGACCCGCGTTGCTGATTGGGGTATAAGGCTGAAGCTCGATGTGGGGCGTTCAGATAGCGGGATGAGAGATGGAATCCGGAAAAAGATTGATCGTCGTGGGTGATCGCGTCCTGATCGCTCCCGAAGAAGGTGAGGACCGCAGCCGTGTCGGCTTGTATCTGCCGGCCAGTGCGGTCGATGCACAGGCCGTACAGGCCGGCAAAGTCGTCGCGACCGGACCCGGCACTCCAATCTCCGCACCCACCGAGCTGGGCGAAGAGCCGTGGAAGATCGCGTCCGGTGAGGCTAAGTATCTCCCCGTGCAGGCACGCGTCGGTGACTACGCTATCTTCTTTCGTCGCGCCGCGGTAGAAATCACCTTCGAAGGCAACAAGTACCTGGTGGTTCCGCAGGCAGCGATCCTCACGCTCGTGCGCGAAGACCCGCCGGAAGATCGGTGGTGAGCGCGTGAATTTCACGACGGACTACATGGTGCGCGCCACCGCGCTCGATGGTCTCGTGCGCGCGTTCGCCATAGACTCGACCACTA
>CBJLQC010000283.1:0-4354 GCA_966424955.1 uncultured bacterium
CGCTCACCGCATCCACGACCGCCTTCACGCTGTTCTGAAGATAGCGCACGCTGCCCACCTCGGGCACGTCCACGCGCCGCGCGATCGGAAACATGCCGCTGGCGGTGTAAGCATCGATCATCCAGACGATGTGGCCGCGGTGAATGACCGGATACGGATCGGTATCCCAGACCAGGAACGGCGCCAGCGCGCGCACGCGATCGGTAATGCGACGCCGATAGATCATGTGGCTTTCGCCGACCAGGCCGCCCGTGAACAGCAGGTTCTTGTCACCGAAACGCCAGGCGAAGGCGGCTACCCGCGGGAAGCTGGTCAACGGCACCGCGGTTTGCGGCACGGGTAGTCTCGTGCGATTCCGGATGACGGCGAACTCTTCCATGGTCTCGCCGAAATAGATGCCGGGCTCGCTCAGATTGATCTCGGGCGGTGTGTCCGGCGCGCGCTCGATCGGGTTGATGTTGCGTACCCACATGGGCGGCTCGCCTTCCGACAGCACGGTAGCCGGGGAGACGACCGCGCCCATGCCGCGAATATACGTCGGATCGAAATGGATGTTCTGCCAGGTGCGCGCGTTCTCCGACAGTCCGCTGGGCAGGAACTCGCGTACGCTGATCGCCACCTGCTGGTTGCCGTAGCGGTCCTTGTCCACATCGTTGAAGTGGTAGTAGCGGAAGAGCGCCTGCAGCTGGTTGTAAACCGTCTGCAGCGGCTCGGAGTCCCAGATCGGCGCGAGCTTCAGCTCATTGACGATTTGTTCGGGGTCCGCGTCGGGCAGGCGATATGTGTAGGCCTGCCGCTGCACACGATCCAGGCCGTACGCGCGGCGCGTAAAATCGATGTTCCAGCGAATGTAAGGTTCTTCCAGCGCGAACTCGTTCGGGTCGACCCGAAATTTCTGCACGAAGGATGGGTAGGCCCAGCCCAGCGCGATGGATCCGACGATCAGCACGGCGGCCGAGGCGACCGCAGGCGCCCAGCGCTCGCGCAGCGCGCTGAACACGACCAGGACGGCCGTGACCATGCAGAGCACGGCCACGATGCGGTCGCCGGGCAGCCGCGCGTGCACATCGGTATAGCCGACGCCGCCGTTGATGCCGGTGCCGCTCATCAAAATGCCGTAGCGGGAGACCCAGAAGCGCAATCCGATCAGCAACAGCAGGCTCGCGAACAGCAACACGCTGTGCATGCGCGCACCGTGATCGATCGTGACCCGGTTCTGCTGCCAGCGAATGCCGCCGACCAGGTTGTAGCCGAGAATGCCGAGGATCAGCGCCCACAGGGTAGTGAGCAGCAGAAAATCGATGAGCTGGAGATACGCCGGCAGCGCGAAAACGTAGAACGACAGGTCGTTGCCGAACAACGGGTCGCGCACGCCCCAGGACACGCGCCGCAACGCGGTGAGCACGTTCAGTGACATGCCGCCGCCGTATTTGACGGACGCCAGCCACCAACCCGCGAGCAGCGCAGTGATGGTGATGCCGGTCAGCACGATCTTGCGGGGGATCTGCTCGGAGATTTCCAGGTTGCCGTACCGGCGACGCACGTGCACCGGGCCAAGTCGACGCGCAACCACCCACAGGTTGCCGAAGACGACGACCGCGGCCAGCGCCGCCATCACCGCGCGCACCGATACACCAGTCAGCCAGCGCGTCCAGAATACGGAGCTGAAGCCGAGCTGGTTATACCACAGGATTTCCGTGTATACGCCAACGAACAGCCGGCCGACGATCAATGCAATCAGCAGGGCCAGGCCGAGCGTGACGAGGAGCCGGGTCGGGTTTTTCATCCAACTGTAGATTCGACCTGCTGCGGGATTGTGTCAAATGAGGTAATCTTCGCCATGGCGTTACCGACCAACGAGCCCATGGCGACCGCAGCGCTGCTGACGACTGTTGCCGTGCTGGTCGGCTTCAGCGCGTTGTTCAGCCGTGCGGTCGAACGCGCCGGCCTGCCCGTCGTGCTGGGATTCATCCTGATCGGTGTGCTGGCCGGGTTGCCCGCGGTCGGCAACATCGCCTTTTCCGATTACGCCTTTGCCTTCCGGCTCGGCACCGTCGGTCTCATCCTCATCATTTTCGATGGCGCGCTGAACACGTCGTGGTCCGACTTCAGACGGGTCGCGGCGCCGGCCATCACGCTGGCCACGCTGGGCGTTGTGCTGACCGCCACGCTGCTGGCCGGTTGCGCCATCCTGCTCGGCATGCCGCTGCCCATCGCACTGCTTCTGGGTGCGGTGGTGTCATCAACGGATGCGGCCGCGGTATTCGCGGTGCTGCGCGGCGGCCATCTGCACCTGCGCTCGCGCGTGGGCAGCACCATCGAAGTGGAATCGGCGATGAACGATCCGGTCGCCATTCTGCTCACCATTACCATCGCCGAGCAGCTGGCGGGCTCGGCGCGCACGCCGATTCCGCTCCTCGCCCTCAATGGCGTGCTCGACCTGCTGGTAGGGGCGATCATCGGCTGGGCGCTCGGCCGACTCGCCCGCTTCGGCTTCAAGCGCGTGCATCCGCCCAGCGGCGGCCTGGTCGCGGTCGCCACCACCTCGCTCGCGCTGCTCGCCTTCGGCCTGGGCACGCTGGCCGGTGCCAGCGGGTTCGTCGCGGTTTACGTCATCGGCCTGGTCCTGGGCACCGGACCGCTGCCCATGCGCACCAGCGTGCTCAAGTTCCACGATGCATTCGGCTGGCTCAGTCAGATCACGATGTTCCTGATCCTGGGACTGCTAGCCTTTCCGGGACGCGTGCTGACGCAGCTACCCATCGCGCTCGCTATCACGGCCGCGCTCGTGCTGGTGGCGCGCCCGGTCGCGGTGGCCGCCTGCCTCATACCCTTTCGCTATGCCTGGCGTGAAGTCGTGTTCATTGGCTGGACCGGCCTGCGCGGCGCGGTGCCCATCGTCCTGGCCATCTTCCCGGTGCTGGCCGGACTGCGCGGCGCGGAAACCGTCTTCGACATCGTCTTCGTGCTGGTCATCCTCAACGCACTCGTGCCGGGCAGCACGCTGCGCCTCGCCACTCGGCTATTGGGACTGGAGTCGCACAGCCCACCGCCGCCCTCGGCCGTCATGCAGATCGAAGCGGCCCAGCCGTTGAATGCGGAGCTGATGTCGTTCTACGTGACGCCCGCGCTCGCGGCCGCCGGCGTGGCGCTTGCCGACCTGCCCTTCCCGGAAGGCGCCGCCGTCTCGATGATCGTGCGCGGCAACGATCTCATTCCGCCCAAGGGCAGCACGAGACTGGAACCGGGTGACCACGTCTACGTGATCACCCGGCAGCAGGATCTCCCCGAGATCCAGTTACTGTTCGGCAGGCCCGAAGCAGACTAGTGCGACGCGGTCGCCGCCAGGTCCACTCCCTGGCTGCGCAACCACTGCTCCATGGATTCCTGGATGCGGTCCAGCTGCTCGTGCGTCCGCGCCTCGTAGCGCGCGACCAGCACCGGCTGCGTGTTGGACGCGCGCAGCAAACCCCAGCCGCCATCGAAGAGCACGCGCGCGCCATCGACATCGATGACCTCGTGATCCTTGCGGAAATGCGCCACCGCATTCTTCACGATGTCGAACTTCGTTTCTTCCGTGACCTCGATGCGGATCTCCGCGGTGGACACGTATTTGGGAAACTCGTCGATCATCTCGGACAGCTTGCGGCCGTCCTGGGCCACCAGCTGCACGAGTAGACAGGCGCCGTACAGCGCGTCGTCGAAGCCGTAATAATTTTCGCCGAAACAGATGTGGCCGGACAGCTCGCCGGCGACCGGCGCGCGCACCTCTTTCATCTTTTCCTTGATGAGTGAGTGCCCTGTCTTCCACATGATCGGCTCGCCGCCATGCGCGCGGTAGACCTCGGGCACTGCCTGCGAGCATTTGACATCGAACACGAGTTTCTGCGGAGCACCCAGCCGCGCGAGCGCATCCAGCGCGTACAGCAGCAGCAGCAGGTCGCCGCGCACGATGTTGCCCTGCTCATCGATTACGCCGATCCGGTCGGCATCACCATCGAAGCCAATGCCGAAGTCGGCGTTTTCCTTGCGCACCAGCTCTCTCAGCTCGCGCACGTTCGCATCGACGGTGGGATCCGGGTGATGGTTCGGGAACGTGCCATCCGATTCGCAGTAAAGCGCCACGACCTCGGCCCCGGCGCGCTCGAGCAGCGGCACCGCGACCAGGCTGCCCGTGCCATTACCGCAATCCACGACGACTCTCAGTTTGCGCTTCGGATGGAAGCGGCTGCCTACGTCGGCCGTGTATTCCTGGTTGATTTCACGCTCGACGCGGCTGCCCCGCCCGCTCGTGAAATCGTCCTGCTGGATACGCTGCAGCAGCCGCTGGATGGCGGCGCCGTAAAGCGCGCGC
>CBJLQC010000284.1:0-4352 GCA_966424955.1 uncultured bacterium
CCGGCTCGCCCTGCGCGATGCGCGGAGCGACCAGCTCGAGCGTGAATACGCTGCCCCGGTCACGCTCGCTGACCGCGCGGATCCGGCCACCCATCAGCGCTGCCATGCGCTGCGAGATAGCCAGTCCCAGACCGGAGCCGCCCCACGGGCGCGTGCGGGACTGATCGCCTTGCCAGAACGGCTCGAAGACGCGCTCCAGCTGCTCCTGCGGGATGCCGATTCCCGAGTCGCTCACCCGGAAATACGGCATGCCCGCGTCGACGCCGATGGCCAGCTCCACGAAGCCGCGCTCCGTGAACTTGACCGCATTGCCCAGCAGATTCAGGAGGATTTGCCGCAGCTTGCGGGCGTCCGTGAACAGCGTGGCGGGCGCCCCGGCGTCATCGACGGTGAAGTGAATGCCTTTTTGCTGGGCCAGCGGCTCGATGATGGCACGCACTTCCTGGATGATCTGGCTGACCTCCATCTCGCTTTCTTCCAGCTCGAAGCCGCCGCCCTGCAGCCGCGTGAAGGTGAGCACCTCCTCGATGATCTGCAGCAGATGATGCGCGCTCGAGCCGATGCGCTCGACGTGCGCCACCGCCTCGGGCGCCAGTACCGCGGGCACCCCCATGCGCATGAGATCGACATAGCCGAGAATCGCGTTGAGCGGCGTGCGCAGCTCGTGACTCATGGTGGCCATGAAGTCGCTCTTCGCCTGGTTCGCTGTTTCCGCGGCGCGCCGCGCGCGCACCAGCTCGGTCACATCGACGCCGTGGACGAAGATGCCGCCCACGTTTCCGGCCGCGTCGCGCAGCGGTTGGTATACGAAGTTGAGGAACTGTTCTTCGAGCGGCTGTCCCGGCGTGCGCTCCAGCAGCAGGCGGTTCTCCTCACCAATGTAGGGTTCACCCGTGCGATACACCTGATCGAGCAGCTCGAAATAGCCCTGCTCCTGCAGCTCGGGGAAGACGGCGCGCACGTTGCGGCCGATGAGCGGACGGCCGCCGGCCACCTGGACGTACAAGGCATTGGCGCGCTCGAAAACATGTTCCGGGCCGCGCAGCACAGCGATGAATGCGGGTGACAGCTCGAAGATCTCGCTCAGTTGTGCGCGCTCCCGCGACAATTCGCCGATCAGCTGCTCGCGCTCCGCCGCCGCCGCGCGGCGCACGCGCGCCAATTCCAGGCGTGCCGAAATACGCGCAATCAATTCGCGCGCGCCGAACGGCTTCACGATATAATCGTCGGCGCCCGCGCCCAGCCCTTCGACGCGCGCTTCTTCGCCGGCGCGCGCGGACAGCAAAACGACCGGCACATCCTGCGTGCGCGGGTCGCGGCGCAGCTCGTGGAGCAGCTCGAAGCCATCCAGTCCGGGCATCATCACGTCCGCAACTACCAGGTCGGGGACCGAAGCACGCGCTGCTGCCAGGGCCGCGACGCCATCCGGCGCGGCCGTAACCTGCCAGTACGGCTCGAGCAGTCGCACGAGGTACTCGCGCAGATCCAGATTGTCGTCGGCCACCAGCACACGCGCGCCGGTCACGGCCGGATGCCAGGTCAGGACGGACGGCAGCGGCTCCCCGCCGTCGCGCGCGTGATCGCCGGGCAGCCAGCGCAACGCCTCGTGGACGTACGGTGTCGCGCCCAGAGCCGTGGAATCCGTGCTGCGGCGCGCGCCGATGCGGTCGGCCGGCAGGTGCTGCGTGCCCAATGGAATGCGTACCGTGAAGGTGGTCCCGCGATCGGGCTCACTGTGCACGCTGATTTCACCGCCATGCAAATGCACCAGCTCACGTACCAGCGTCAGCCCAATGCCGGTGCCCTCATGCGAGCGCGCGCGTGTCCCTTTCACGCGATGGAAGCGATCGAACACGACGTCGAGGTATTCCTGCGGGATGCCCACGCCCGTGTCGGCAATGGAAAGCTCGATCGCGGACCCGACCGTCCGGAGGCGCACGACAATCGAGCCCTCGAAGGTGTGCTTGAACGCATTCGATAACAGGTTCAGGACGATCTTTTCCCACATGTCGACGTCGACGTAGACCGGCTCGGGCGGCGCCTGTACGTCGGTCACCAGCGCCAGCCCGGCCTTTTCGGTCGCCGATCGGAACGCGCTGGTCAGATCCGTGGTGAGTGATGCGAGGTCGACTGGCTCGTAGCACGCTTCGATGCGGCCGGCTTCGATGCGTGAGAAATCGAGCAGGGTGTTGACCAGCCGGAGCTGGCGCAGGGCATTGCGATGCGCCGTTTCCAGGGACACGCGTTGCGGGCCGGTCAGCTGTTCGTTCGCCAGCATTTCCTCGAGCGGACCCAGCATCAGCGTGAGCGGCGTGCGAAACTCGTGGCTGACGTTGTTGAAGAACGCTGTCTTGGCGCGATCGAGCTCGGCCAGCGCATCCGCGCGCCGGCGCTCCTCCTCGTGCGCGCCCGCATTGGCCAGCGCGCTGGCAATGTGGCCGACTACCAGGTTCAGGAAATCGCGGTAGTCGGCATCGAGCCGGCGCCGCGCCGAAAGCCCGGTGACCAGCACACCAAAGGTGCGGTCCTGCACGACAATCGGCAGCGCGAGCGCTTCGACCAGCTGCTCCGGCCAGGGCGCACATACGAGAGGGCCCACCCGGTCGGCGACATCGGTGACGTGGATGGCTTTGCCGCTGGTGGCTGCGTCCAACACCGGCCAGAGCGCATCGCCAACTCGCGTAATTACGGCTGGCGCGGCGTGGTGACCTTCGGGCAGCCCCATCCGCCCATGAAGCGTGGCGCTGGTCGCGGCAGGATCTACCTGGTAGAGCAGGGCAAAGGGAAAATCGTACGGATCGCCCGCCAGGATGCGCGCAGCCGCATCCAGTGCTTCCGTGGCGGTTTGCACATCGGCGGCCGCCGCGCCGAGATCACGTAATACATGAAGCCGGCGCTCACCGAGCACCCGCCCGGTGTTTTCCGTGACCGTGACGAAGACACCGCCCACGCCTTGCGCTTCATCACGGATCGCGCTGTAGCAGAACGTGAAGTAGCATTCCTCGATGAAGCCATGGCGGTCCATGGGCAACAGCTGATCCTCGAGATACGTGGCTTCGCCGCCGGCCATCACGCGCTCGAACATGGGACCAATGAAATCCCAGATCTCGGCAAAGCATTCACGCGTGCTCTGGCCGAGGGCGGCCGGATGTTTCCGGGAGCCGAGGATCGGCCGATAGCCGTCATTGTAGAGTTGTGTGAAGTCGCGGCC
Source organism: uncultured bacterium (assembly GCA_966424955.1). Classification (GTDB taxonomy): domain Bacteria; phylum Gemmatimonadota; class Gemmatimonadetes; order Longimicrobiales; family RSA9; genus CBJLQC01. The sequence goes on from CBJLQC010000284.1 coordinate 3,212, forward strand.
CCACGCGATGTACATCGGGTAGTAGGAGTCGAGCAGCAGCCCGACCGCCGTGCGCAGACTCTGCGGCCACGAGGCCACCGGCCCGATCGGCGTGGCGGTCCAATCGTAGGCGCGCATCATCGCGCCCATCTCGCCGCCACCGGCGAGGACAGTCTGAACCGACTTCATCGATTCTTTCCGTGGCTGAGATACCAAAAGCCGGCGATCACTCTGAGCGCGCCGGCTTCGGTCAGGATTCACAAGCCGTGCCCGACCGGGGACGGCCTTTGCCAGAAAGTAAATGGAGACGCTTCCAGTAGCCAGCGGCGTGTGCCCGGACGCCGGGGGCGGAGGCCCGGCTGGCTCTGCTGTCTCAGTCGTGCAAAATACGCTCGGGCGGATCGTCCAGGTCGTCGAACTGTCCCTGCCGCGCCGCCCAGATGAACATCCCCGCGAAAAAGGCGCCCAGCAGTAACGCCAGCGGGATCAGGAACAGGATGGCGTTCATGCTGCCCGCTCCGCGCGTCGGACCGCGGATTCGACACGGCTGCTCCCCCAGATGACCATCCCGCTGGACAGCGGCATGAGCACGGCCGCGACCAGCGGATTGACCAGGCCGGCCGCCGCGGCGCCGACCGCCAACACATTGTAGATGATCGAGCGGCGCTGGTTGCGCCGTATCGCGCGTGACGCAGCGCGTGCGGCCCGGCGGGCGCCCAGCAGCGGCATGAGCGATGGCGTCGAGATCACACCATCCGCTACCAGCACGCTGCTCGCGGCCCCGCCGGCCATCGCGATGCCGACGTCGGCGCGGGCAATCGCGGCGCCGTCGTTCACGCCATCGCCGACGAAGAGCACGCGGTGTCCGGCCTGCTGCTGCTCCGCGATCCACGCGGCCTTCGCATCCGGCAGCATGCGCGCGCGTACGTGCGCCACACCCGCGGCATCCGCCATCGCGCACGCGGCCGCTTCCGAGTCGCCGGTCAGCAGCGTGACCTGGATCTGCTCGTTCTCCAGGGCGCGCGCCGCCGCATGCGCGTCCGTGCGTAATGCATCGCCCAGGCGGATCTCACCCGCGCAGCTTTCATCCGCCCGGCAGAGGCGCAGCACGCCGGCATTAGCGCCGGCGCGCAGCATCCAGGCAACGCCATCCACGGTGCCC
>CBJLQC010000285.1:0-4304 GCA_966424955.1 uncultured bacterium
CTGCACCCCAGGAGTGTCCGATGCCCACCGTCCCGCTTGACCGCAGCGTACCGCGCGACGAACTCGCCTTGCTCGAGGACGAGCGGCTCGTCGATCTTGCCCGCACAGGCAATGAGAGTGCGATCCGCACGCTCGTCCAGCGGCGTGCGCACGGTGCGCAGGAAATCACCCAGTGCAGCGGACGCAAAATGCTCGTGCCGCACGTCGATTTCGCCCGCAGCCCAGGCATCGCCAAGTGCAGTCAGGAACGGCGCAGCCCGCTGCTCGAGGAAATCGATCGGTCCCCGACGCGCCCAGTCGGCCTGGAATACACGCTTCAAGTGCTCCGCATCGAAGGAGCGAACCGCGTCCAACAACTCGACGCGATCGGTTGCACCAACCTTTGAAGTACGGCGCGTGCTCCTCGGAAACGATTCGCCGGCCGGCGGAACTGCCTCCACCAGCGCTGCCAGCGTCTGCTCGGAAGTACCGACCACCTCGGCGGCACGATGCCCGCGCGCCAGCGCCGCCGCGATCAGACGCAAACGCGGGATCGTCGACACGGGATAAACCCGGTGCCCCGACGGCTTGCGCTCGGCAATGGGAAACCCGTAGCGACGCTCCCACGTGCGGATCGTCTCCACGGGTATTCCCGTCGCTGCCGACAACGCGCCGATCGACAACACTCCCCGCGCCTCGCCATTCATGCGGAGCATAATAGTCGGGTTGCCGACCGCGCGCTTCGCGTTACGCGCGGCTCGAGCGCCGCTGCAGCGACTTGAGGTTCGCCGCCAGGTACAGCGCGGAAAGCGCAACCAGGCTGTAAACGATCACGCCCAGGGCGTTCTTGCTGCCAAACCCACCCGCGCCAGTGAGCGCCGCGACCAGGTCGAAGTTGAACAGCGCCACCAACCCCCAGTTCAGCCCACCTACCACGAGCAGCACCAGCGCTACGATATCGATCGTCTTCATTGTACCATCGCTCCCTTGCCCAGGTTAATGCGCAGCCCGGCCGTGATCGGCCACACCCACGCGTTGTCGGTACCCAACTCTTCTTCCTTGCTGAACGCGATGTCGCCCTGCGGTGAAAGCACCAGCGCGAACCGATGATTGAAATGATAGGCCAGCTTCGCTCCCGCGTTGATCGCGAAATACGTTAGACTCTCCGGCGCGCCCTCCACGTCGAAACTGACCGCGCCCGCGCCCAGGTTCACGATCGCTTCCCACCCGCGCGTACGTGGGCCCGTCAGCGAATAGCCGATCTTGCCCATGTAATGCGACGTGTTGATGTCCACGCTCTCCGTCGCCTTGTCCTTGTGCATGCCGTAGTCGAACTCGCCCATGAGCACCAGCCGCGGGCTCAATCGAATCCCGGCCGCCGCGCCGAACGCGCCGCCCGTCTTCGCCACGTCGGCGATATCGAACGTGGGCACCACCGCGCCGCCCAGCCCCTCCACGAACACGCTTTGTGCGGCCGCCGGTGAAGCGGCTACCAGCCCGGCGAGCCCGGCCGTAATCAGTAAAGCTCTCATGTTCCCTTTCTTCCCTGTTTGGATCATTATGATGCTGACCTTATGCACAGTTTATGAATAGCTTTTGAATAGCAAGGTGTCAAGGGCAGCTCTTTCCGCGCCTGCCCCGGGCAGGGCCCGGGCGGGCTGGATGACAACAGCTAACTGTTTGGTTTGCTTTTAGTTGAGACCCGATCCCGGGTCGGTGACACGGCGCATGGCGGCGAGGAGCTGTTCCAGGTGCGGAACGCCCAGGCGCGACCAGACGTTGTAGAGGCAGCCCTGGCCGGCAATGCGCAGATACGCGAGCTGGTTGGGGCCGGCGCCGCCTCCCTCCGGTCCATAGCCGGCACTGCTGCCATCGGACCAGGTGATGTGGTGAGGCCATTCGTCGTAAGCGGGCTCGTCGGCCTGCACACCTGCGCCGGCCACGCCAAATGCGCTGCGCAGGTCCGGCAGATCATAGGCGACGGCCCAGCCGCCCGAGAACGTGGCCGCCCGCGGGCTCGCGCCCTGCCCCGCCTGGCCGACGTCCGCGAATGCGAACAGTGCGCAGGTGCTTTTGTTCTGCGCCTTGCTCCACTGCTGCACGTAGACGGACGGAATCCGGCTGGCCGCGAGCGGCGGGTTCTGCCAGGGCGCGGCCGGAAGTGGCGCCGGCGTGGTCGGCGTCGCCGTAGGCCGGGCGCAGGCGGCCGGCAGGAGTGCCAGGCATGCGACAATCGCGAACGGTCTGATCATTCCCCCGCCTGCCAGCGCGGACCAATTCGCGTGTCCATGCCGAGTTGCGCGACCACTCTTCCGACCACGAAATCGATCAATTCAGCGATGTCTTGTGGACGGTGGTAAAAGCCGGGTGAGGCAGGCAGCACGACCGCGCCCGCGTTGGTGAGACGCAGCATGTTCTCGAGATGGATCGCCGAGTAGGGCGTTTCGCGCGGCACGAGTATCAGGCGACGGCGCTCTTTCAGACATACGTCCGCCGCGCGTTCGATGAGCGAGCGCGTCGTGCCTTGCGCGATGCTGGCGAGTGTGCCCATCGAGCACGGACACACGACCATTCCTCGAGATGGCGCGCTCCCGCTGGCCGGCGTGGCGCCGCGATCGTTGTCCGCGAAGATTTTCACCCGCGACCAGTCGCCGGTCGATTTGCGGAGCGCCGCCTCGTCGCGAATGTCGAGCTCCTCGTTCAGCAAACGCCAGCCGACGTCGGACACGATGAGGCTGACCGGCACGTGCGCATCGTTCAAAACCTGGAGCAGCCGCACCGCGTAGCGCGCGCCGGACGCGCCGGTGATGGCCAGCGTGACGGGCGCGTCGTTCATGCGAGCAACAGCCGGTCGAGCAGGGTGCAGACGAAGAACGTCGTGGAAACCAGCACGTTCACGCGGAAGAATGCCCGGTCGATGGTGCGCAGATCGAGCTCGCGGAAGTGCATGCCGGCGAGCAGGCGGTGCTCGTAGAAGAGCAGGCCTACCATGACGCCGACCCCTATGCTGTAGAAGACGCCCACCGGAAACAGGCGTCCGGCTACCAGCGCAGCAAACGCAAGGACGGAGAGCACGTGCAGCACGCGCGCCACGAGCAGCGCGCGGTCCGCGCCCACACGCGTCGGTATCGAGTGCAGTCCGTGCGCCTGGTCGAAATCCAGATCCTGCAATGCGTAGATGACATCGAAGCCGGCCACCCAGCACATCACGCCGGCAGCCAGCAGGACCAGCGCCAGTGCCGGCTCCGACCACGCACCGGTGATCGCCAGGTAGGCACCCACGGGCGCAATGCCGAGCGACAGTCCAAGCACCAGGTGGGCCCAGCTGGTGAAGCGCTTCGTGTACGAGTAGAAGAACACCCACGCCAGGGCCACCGGGCTGAGCCAGCCGCACAGCTCGTTCAGCGCGAAGGACGCGAACACGAACAGCAGCGAGGCGAAGCTGACCGCGACCCAGGCCTGCGTCAGCGTCAGCCGGCCGGCCGGCAGCTCACGCAGCTGCGTGCGCGGGTTCTGCGCATCGTGGTGCCGATCCACGATGCGGTTGAATCCCATGGCCGCAAAGCGCGCCGAAGTGAAGGCGAGTACGATCCACACGATGAGCTGCGCATCGATGCGGTCGGCGTATTGATACGAAGCCAGCAGTGCGCCCACGCCCGCGAAGGGCAGCGCGAACAGCGTGTGCGGCAGCTTGACAAAGCTGGCATAGCGACTCGCCAGCGAGCGGCCTGCAAACGTCTGGCCTTCCCGCACCGAACCGAGCGTTACCGATTTCTTCATTTCGCGGTGTCGCGCTTTTCCGGCTTGAACAGCGCACGAAAGGCCAGCAGCGCGGCCGGATGATAAATCGTCGAATGCTGCTCGTTCGGGAGCGGCTGGAAGTGGAGCGTGACGCCCTGCCCTTCGATGTTGCGGAAGGTCTCCGCGAATTGCCTGGTCAGTCCGGCAATGTCGGGCTGGTCGCTGTGCGCGAGGTAGATGGTATTACGGATCGCCTGGCGGCGCCGCAGCCGGTCACCGACTTCGCGCACCAGCCGGTTGTTGTCCCACCACAAGCTCGGATCGAACGCGATATACGTGTCGAACAGGTCCGGCTCGACCAGGAATGTCTCCACCACGAACAAGCCCGCGAGCGATTCACCCATGACCGCCGTCTCGTCGGTCACCGGGTAGTGCTCTTTGATGTACGGCATCAGCTCGTTCTTGATGAAGGCGCGGAACCGGCTCGAGCCGCCCACGCGCGGCGCAATGCTGCGGTCGCTGGCGACGGTAGTCGGTCCGGTCATGTCGCGCCGGCGTTCCGTATTCTCGATCCCGACCAGAAT
>CBJLQC010000286.1:0-4280 GCA_966424955.1 uncultured bacterium
TTCAGCGCGCAGCAGTTCCGCAGCCAGGTGCACAAGCGCGTGGTCGGCAACTCGGGCACCGGCATCTACGGCCGCATGGACATGGACGAGCTGGCCACACCCGGCTATGCGGTGTTGTCGCCGGCTACCAAATCCAAGCTCGCGACGCTCCCGAAAGGGGAGCTGATGATCCGGCATCCGCATTTCACGCAGCCGATCTTCCTGCGCTTCCCGCGCCCCGCGGTGATGGCCGGTCGCGATGGCGTGCGCCGCTTCGAGCCGGCCGCCGACCTGCCGTTCGAGGATGCGGTCGCGCGCCAGCTCAGGCGCCTCGATCGCACGGTGCCACACAACGTGATCAAGGACCTGATCGCCGGGCGCGACCGCGACGAGGTGCTGAACGCCCTTTCGCGCACGCAGCAGGCGCAGCCGGACAATGTGCTGGCTTTCTTTCGCTCGCACTTGCGGCGGCAGGCGCCGAGGGAGGTTTTTGTGGACCCCGCCAAAGCGGTTCATGTGCCGGCGGATCCGTATGGCTTTTGAACAGCCGTTCACGAACACGAACACGGACACGGACACGTCGCACGAGGTGAGGTCCGTTACGTGTGCGTGTCCGGGTTCGTGCTCGTTTACGGCCGCAGGTAGTTCTCTGCGATGCTGATCGCGCATCTCGCAGATCTGCATCTGGGCTATCGCGCCTACCACCGTCTGGCGCCGGGCGGCATCAACATCCGCGAGCGTGATGTGGCGCAGGCGTTTCGGGCCGCGATCGACCAGCTGATCGGGCTGCGCCCGCAGCTCATTGTCATGGCCGGCGACATCTTTCACAGTGCGCGGCCATCCAACGCGGCCATCGCGGACGCGTTCCGCCAGCTCGCTCGGCTCAGTGCCGCGCTACCGGGCACCTACACCGTCATCATCGCGGGCGATCATGACAGTCCGCGGCTGGTCGAGACCGGCAACATTCTGCGCCTGTTTGCCGAGATCCCGCGCTGCATCGTCCTGGACCAGGATGCGCGCGCGGTGGCGATTCCGGAGCTGTCGGCAAATGTGCTCGGCGTGCCGCACCCCGCGCTGGCCGGGAATTACGATTATTCCCCTGATGCGGATGCGCAGGTCAATGTGCTGGTGCTGCACGGCTCGTACAGCGAGGAGAAGCTGCTCGAGCTGCACGATTACGGCGGTCACTATTTCGACGTCGCGGATCTGCATCCCGAGCGCTGGGACTACGTGGCGCTGGGCCACTATCACAAGTTCACCGAGCTGGCGCCCAACACGTATTACGCGGGTGCCATCGAGCGTGTCTCCAACAACATCTGGGGGGAAGCGGAGCCGGGTCACCAGAAAGGCTTTGTCACCTACGACACGGACGCGCGCCTGGTGGCTTTCCATGAGCTGGAGACGCGCCCGGTCATCGATCTGCCGCGCATCTTCGATGCGAACCAGTACAGCGCGCAGGAGCTGAACGAGCGGATCCGCAAGCTGGTCAACGGCATCAAGGGCGGCATCGAAGGCAAGATCGTGCGGCTGGTCATCCAGGACATTCCGCGCGACCATTTCCGCGAGCTCGACCATCGCTTTCTGCGCGAGTGCAAGGCGCAGGCACTGCATTTCCAGCTGGACGCGCGCCGCCCGCAGGCGCGTGTCGCGATCGGGGGCGCGCACCGGTACCAGACGCTCGAGCAGGAGCTCGAGAACTTCGTGCTGCACACCTGGCATCCGAGCACGAAAGAGGTGGACCGTCAGAAAGTGCTGGAGCTGGCGCAGCGCTACCTGCAGCAGGCGGGCGCGGCCGATGTCGCCGAGATCACCGCGCTGAGCGCGGACGCCGAGGAGGGCTGATGCGCCTGCAATCGGTGAGGCTGCAGAACTTCCGCCAGCACGTGGACAGCACGATCGAGTTCCGGCGCGGGCTGACCGGCATCATCGGCCCGAACGGCGCGGGCAAGAGCACAATCCTGGAAGCGATTGCGTGGGCGATTTACGGCGCGAGCGCCGCGCGCGGCACCAATGACACGATCCGGTTCAGCCGTGCCCAGCCTCGCTCGAAAGTGGTAGTCGACCTGGTATTCGAGCTGGACAACCAGGAATACCGCGTCTCGCGGGCCCTCAATACGGCCGAGCTGTTCGTGGATAACGGAAGCACGCCGATCGCGAGCGGTGCGACGGCGGTGACCGGCTATCTGCAGGGCAAGCTGGGCATGACACGCCAGGAGTTCTTCAACACCTACTTCACGGGCCAGAAAGAGCTGCAGTTCCTGGCGCAGATGGGCCCAACCGAGCGCAGCAAATTCCTGGCACAGGTGCTGGGCTACGAGCGGCTGCGCAAGGCACAAACCCTGGCGTCCGATAAGCGCCGGCAGTTGAAAGCGCAGATCGAAGGATTGCGCTCGGGGCTGCCCGACCCGGAAATGCTGACCGGTGAGCTGCAAGCGGCCGAAGCGCGCGTGAAGGAAGCGCGCAAAGCGGTGGCCAGGCTGGTGAAGCAGCGCGACAAGCTGGTTACCGAGCACGCGACACTCGAGCCGAAGTGGGAGCGCGCGCAGCAGGTCCGGGACCAGGCCCGTGAGCTGGCACACACGCGCGCGCGGGCGCAGCAGGATTTCGAGAATGTCGGCCGCGACCTCGAGCGTGTCACCGCCGAGCTGCAAGCGATCAGCGACGCTGAAAAGCAGCTCAGCGCGATCCAGCCGCAGCTCGAGCGCCTGGGCGTCGTCGCCGGCGAATGCGAGCAGCTCGAGCAGCTGGCACAGCTGCATGCACGCCGGGCCGCGCTCGTCGAGCAGCGCGACCGCATGGCGAGCGAGATCGAGCAGCTGCGCAACAAGCTGGAAGGATTGAAGAAAGCGCCGGAGCTACTCAAGCAGACCAGCGAAGAACTGTCGGTCGCGCTGGCGCAGCTCACGGAAGCGGAAGCCGAGGCGGCGCGGCTCGCCAGTGCATGGCACCGGGATGTGCAGGATGTGAAAACGAAGCTGAGCATCGAGCTGAAGAACCAGGTGGACCTGGAGCGCCAGCTCGAGCAGCTCGACAAGACCGGGGGCAGTGGGCCCTGTCCGGTGTGTACGCGGCCGCTGGAAGAAGCGTTCGGCACCGTGCACACGCACCTCGAGGATGAGCTGGAGCGCGTCAAACAGGACATCAACTGGCATCGCAAGCGCGAGCAGCAGCTCGGCCAGAAGCCGGCCGCGCTCGTGGATGCCGAGCAAAAGCAGAGCGCGTTACGTGACGTAGTCGAAAAAAAGCGGGAGCGCGTCGCGAAGTGCGAGCAGGCGGCCGGCACGCTGTGGGAACGGACCGAAGAGCTGCTCGGCAAGGAAAAGACGTTCAAGGAAGCAAACGAGCTGATCGCGGCCGTGAAACAGCCCTATGATCGGGCCGCACACGAGGAAATGAAGCGCGAGCTGGCCGAGCTGCGCGCGGTCGAACAGGTCGCGAGCGTCTATCGGCATCAGATTGGCGCGCGCACCAAGACGGTGGCCGCGCAGCTCGATGCGCAGCAGCGCGCCAAGGCCGCGCAGTCCACCATCGCGAGCGCCGACAAGGAGCTGAAGGCGCTGAAGTTCGACGAAACGGCCTACCAGACGTTGCGCGTCAAATTCGAGACGCTCAGCGAGCAAGTGAACGCGGTGCAGCTGGACACCGTGCGGGGCGAGGAAGAGGCGCGCGCGGCGGAAGAAGCGCAGGCCAGCGCGCAGCGCGCGCTGACGGCCTTCCAGGAAAAACACGAGCGGCTCAAGGCGTTGGAATTCGAGCAGCGTCATCACAACGAGCTGGACAGCGCGGTGGCCCAGTTGCGGCGCGAGCTGAACGCACGCGTCCGCCCCGAGCTCAGCGAGCTGGCCAGCGCGCACCTCGCCGATCTGACGGATGGCCGCTACAACGCCATCGAGATCGACGACAACTATAACGTCATGGTGCTGGAGGACGGTGAGGAGAAGCCGGTCATCTCCGGTGGTGAAGAAGACGTCGCGAATCTGGTCCTGCGTATCGCCATCAGCCAGATGATCGCCGAGCGCGCCGGCCAGCAGCTCTCCACCCTGTTCCTGGACGAAGTGTTCGGATCACTCGACCTGGAGCGCCGCGATAACGTCATCCAGCTGCTGCAGAAGCTGCACGACCGGTTCGAGCAGGTCATCCTCATTACTCATGTCGAGACCGTGCGTGAAGGTCTGGATCACGTGATTCGTCTGGAGTATGACGAGCGCACCGGTGCCAGCATCGTGAAGAACGAATCCGTGGCGGTGGAAGTGCCGGCGTTAGTGTAAGACTTGCGGTTTTCTTACCGCGAAGACGCGAAG
>CBJLQC010000287.1:0-4274 GCA_966424955.1 uncultured bacterium
CCGGCACCTCGCCCTGCACGACCGTCATCATGACATCACTGCCGCGCGCCGAATGAAACAGGGTGCCGACCGGATCGGGCCCCGGCACCGTATGCGGCTGGGCCAGCGAGACGACGCAGAAGTCGGCATCCTTGCCTACCTCGAGCGAGCCCACCCGATCCGCGACGCCCAGGATGCGCGCGGCCTCGATCGTGATCATCTCGAGCAGCTCGGTGCTGGGCAGCGCGCCCGCGCTCCGCAGGCGCGCGCGCTGCAGCAGCTGCGCGGTGCGCGCTTCTTCCAGCAGGTCCAACCGATTGTTGCTGGCCACGGAATCGGTGCCGATGCCGACCGACAGGCCGGCTTCCCGCATCTCGACCACGCGCGCGATGCCATGACCGAGGCGCGCGTTGGCAATCGGGCAGTGGGCGATGGTAGCGCCCGCATCAGCCGCGCGGCGGAGGTCATCGTCATCGAGCCGCAGGGCATGAATGAGCAGTGGGCGACAAGCCAGCAGGCCGGTGCGCTCCAGCAGCTGCACGGTGCTCGGAGCGCGCGGCGCGGTATCGATGCCGCGCGAGCGCAGCCCGCCGGCGAACGGCCCCAGGCCCTCGCGCAGCAGCAGCTCTTCGGCTTCCGCTTCGGCCGCGTGCGTGGCGACCGGCAGATGCGAACGGCGCGCGAGGTCCGCTACGGCCGCAAAAAGCTCGTCCGAAACGGTGTAAGGGGCGTGCGGCGAGACGCCAATGCGAACGCGGTCGCCGGTCTCCGGCGCGAAGCGCTGGATCTTCTCGCGCAGCAGCGCCATCGAGCTGTCGACCTGACCGGGCGCGGGACCGAAGACCTCGAGGTAAACCAGGCCGCGCATGCGCGCTTCACGCAGCGCGGTGATGGCGGCGCCGGAATCCTCGGTCGCACCCAGCGTCGTGATGCCGTTGCGAAGCGACTCGATGCAGGTCCAGCGCGCGGCATCCAGGTAATCGTCGAAGCTGAGCGCCGCACCGCGCTTACCGCGCATGAGCGCGGGGATCCACTCGTGAAACGGCAGATCGTCGAGCAATCCGCGAAATCCGGACAGCTCGGGATGCGCGTGCACATTGATCAAGCCGGGAAGGAGCACGGCATCACCCAGATCGATGCGTTGCGCCTGCTGCTCGGGCGGAATGCTGGCGAGCGGACCCAGCCCGGCAATGCGGCCGTGTTCATCGACCAGCAACGCGCCGGCAGGTATGGGGGGCGCCGTCACCGGCAATATCCAGGAAGCCGTATAGCAGCGGAGATTGCTCATTGGTTACGGAAGCGGAACAACTCGCTGGACACGCCTTCATTGCGGGAGCGCAGCAGCTGCACGTCCGGCGTATTCGAGCCGGCGATGCCGAGCAGCTCGCTCGCGGAAAAGATGATACGGAACTTGTTCAACTCGAATCCCTCAACAGGCGCCGCGAAATCGACGCGAAACGTATTGCGACTGCCGGCCGGAAACGAGCCGCGCAAACCGATGCCGGCACTGGCGCGCCACCCGGAATTGTCGCCGAACGGCACATCCCCAGGCCACATGCGACCCGCGTCCACGAACAACGTCGCCCCCAGGTCGAACACGTCGCGCCAGGGCCAGCCAAGATAGATCCGGTCTTCCGCATTGACGACCAGGCGCTGGCCGCCCGGGAAACGTTCTTCGCGATAGCCGCGCAGATTGCGGTCACCGCCCAGGGTGAGCTGGAACGGGGTGCGGGTATTCCAGCCCGAGGTCGCGGCGGCGCGCACGAAGAACGTATGGCGGGGCAGGCCAGCCGGCTTCCAGTAGTTGAGCACCTCGCCTTCGGCGTAGAGGTCTTTCCATTCGCCAGCCGCATCGATCGCGTCGAAATCGCGGCGCACGTCGGCGCGCGCGCGGCCAAGAAACAGCGCGTTGCCGTATTCGATGCCGGTATACACGCGGAAACTCGTCACGAGGTCGTCATCACGTTCGAGTGCCGGGATGGAACGCGCAAAGGCGAAGGCCGCCTCGGCACCAAGCGGAATGTCCTGTTGGCCGCGCATGCTGTCGTAGCCGCGCCGCTTCACCCACCAGATGTTGCGCTGCCCGAGCAGCAGGCCGAGCCGAATGGAGCCCAGCTGCTGGGTCTGGTGCGCAAGGATCGCGACCATCTGCGAGTCGGCGGGTACGCGCTCGTCGAAGTTGCCGCCGACGGCGACCTGCGGCAGTCCCGGATAGATCAGCTCCTCATAGGAAAACATCACACCCAGCGTGGTGAGATTGCCGCGTTCGCCAATGCGCAAACCGAGTCCGACGTCGAATACTTTCTCACGGACCGGCAGCAGCAGGTGCTCGGTCTTGAGTCGCGTCGTATCGATCGTGATGTAATCGAAGAACTGATCCTCGCGCCGGAAGCTCTGGCGGGCCGCCCAGTGGCCGACTTCACCAACGAATGGGTAGGCTATTACCTGCTCGGCCAGCGTACCGGCGCGCGTGCGCCCGAGCGCTCCCGAAAGATCCCAACGGGTGCCGGCCAGTTGGGGCGTTGCGTAGGCGACGCCGTAGTCGCGCGTGACGTCGCGATCGATGTAGAAGAGGCCGAGCTCCTGGCCGGTGCCCAGCAGATTGGTCTCACGCAACCGGAAACCTTCTACCTTGAGCCCCTCTTCCAGCGTCAGTCGCAAATCGAACTGCGTGCTCCATTGGTCGCGCGTATCGACGATGACGTGATAACTGCCGTCCGGCTGGGGCACACCGAAGAGATCGACCTGCGAGAGAAACTGGTAGCCACGCAGCAGCCGTTCCGTTTCCTCGAGCAAATACTGGTCGAAGCAATCACCAGGCCCGAACAGCAGCTCCCGCTCGATGACGGAACGACGGGTGCGGACGTGCAGCGAGTTGGCGAGACGGTAGGCCCAGCCGAAACGACGATCGATCGCCGGGTCACTGGTATCGAACAGCGAGTGATTATCGATGAATATGAAAGAGATCGGGCCGGTGGGACACGGCGCCTGGGCGGGCAGTGCCGCCGCGCAGGCCAGACCGAACAGGATGCCGAGAAGAAAGCTATAGCAGAGCGATCTGCTCGGCGGCAGCACGCTCCAGCCGCGCGCTGCCCAGGCCGGCGAACAGCCCACGCGCCCGCTCGAACCATGTGCGGGCTTCTTCAATGTCGCCGTGCAGACGGCGGAACAGACCGTATTCGAGATACGCGTTTGCCTCGGAATGCGGATACCGCTGGTGGCGGCAGATTTCGATTGCCTTTTCGAAGAACGTAACACCGTTCGCATCGCCCCGCAGGCGGAAGATCTTACCGAGCCGGGTGTAGATCTCGGCCAGCGCGCGGGGCGAGCCGGAACGCAACGCCGCCGCCTCGGCAGAACGCGCCAGCGCTTCCGCTTCCGACAGGTTGCCCCGGCGGATGAACAGCTCGGCCAGGTTGTCGAGCACCATGGCAAGCTCGAAATCGGCGTGCGCCGAGGCGAGCGCCTGATGCAGGATTCCTTCCGCCATTTCCAGGTCGCCGCGGTGGAGCGCGAGGAGGCCGCGGCTGTTGTACCAGCCACAACGGTCGGCCTCCGTCAAATGCATCCAGAGCGCGGACGCGTCGGCGAGGCGAGCGGATGCTGCGTCGAAATGTCCTTCCTCACTCAACATCGCGGCCATGTTGATGAATAGCTGGGCCTGCCGGCGCGGGAACTCGTCGCCGCAGCGCTCGAGCGCGCTGTTGAAATGTGCCATGGCCTCGGCGTGTCTGCCCTGATAGCCACTAACAATGCCCAGGCCGGTGAGCGCAACCACCTGACCTTCGACATCGCCAGCGGTAGCAGCCTGCTCGAGGCTGGCCCGATAGCGGGCGGTCGCCTCCTCGATGGCGCCCATGCCGACGTGGAGCACCGCTAGGTCGCGCAGCACCCGGGCCCGCAAGCCGGGATTGCCGGCGTGCTCGGCAACCCGTTCGGCAGCTTCATACCACGCGCGTGCGCCATGCGCGTGCTCATCGGCTTCGACCTGTTCACCGATGGCCATCAACTCGCGGGCAGCAGCTTCGCGATCGTCGGCGAGCAGCGCATTCAGCGCCCGCGCGACGCCCGCATACATGCCCGCGACGCGCGCCTGTGCGGCGCGCGCCGCGGCCGCCAGGGCCTGCTCCAGTGCCTGCGGCGTAACGACGCGTTTGTCGTACGTGGCGTACGCACTCGCGCGTGACCACAAGCGCTCTGCATCCACCACGGATGCGCTCAGCAACGCCGTACGCAATGCTGCCAGCTCGCCTGTCTCGGGGAGAGCGCCGAACAGACGATCGAGCGTCATGTCA
>CBJLQC010000288.1:0-4261 GCA_966424955.1 uncultured bacterium
CCGCGAGCTCCTGCTGCGTCGGGCGCACGAACACGAGCTCATCGTGATCGGTCGCGCCCTCCTCCTGGGCGATCTCAACGAGTGTGACGAGCAGCCTTTCCTTGACCGGCAGGAGGGCCTGTTCGCCGACCTTTCGATAGGCGACGCGCAGGAGCCGGGCGATCTCCGCATTGAGTGACCGCTGCAACAACGGATGCGCCGCGATGAAAGTCGCGAAGCGTTCGCGAGGGAGGTGGGCGATGCGGCAGTCGGTCAACGTAATGGCGGTGCCGATGTGCGGGCCGTCATCCAGCGCGGCGACCAAACCGAGGATACCACCGTCCTGCAACACGGTGAGTACGACTTCGCGGCCCTCCTCATGAGTCAGGCAGATCTTCACGCGACCGTGCACCACCACGTACATCATCGAAGCGGCATCGCCGTCATGATAGAGGATGTTGCCTTTGGGATAACTGCGAGCGACGGTCAGGTGCGCGAACTCCTCGCGCAGCTCGGCCGGCGCATCGCGCAAAAAGAAGATGTCGTTCATAGCCAGAGGTCCGTTCGAATAGTGCGACGGAGGCTGCGCATGAGCGCGCCGCTGATGTTGGTGCGTCGCACCGCGATCTTTGCGACCCCGGCCATGCCGGGCCGCAATATGCTGGTGTGGCTGCGGGTCAGTGGCACGATGAGCTCGAGGTTGCCGTCGCGAGCAGCGCTCCCGACCGTGGCGATGGTGCTGTGCCAGGTGGAGGCGGGCTGGACCGGGAATTTCATGCGCGCAACGTCGCCCCGTTCCAGATCGGCGGCATCACGTTCCGGGAGGAAGACGCGAGCCTGCAGCCCGGCGCGATACATGGCCAGCACCGAGTCGCCGGCCTCGAACGTGGCGCCCAGCAGTTCATCAGCGTGGGCGGTCACGACCTGGCCGGCCGCGGGTGCGCGCAGGACGAGGGCCTCGCGACGCGCATGAAGACGCTCCAACATGTCACGGTCGGCGCTCAGCTCCAGCTCGGCCGCGCGCTGGGCTGCCCGATCGCCCCGTGCAAAGGCGGCGCTCACCGCGCGCTCCAGGGCCGCGACTGCGGCCTGCGTGCGCGTCCATTCCAGCTCGAGTTCCGGGTTGCGCATCACGGCCAGCACCGATCCGGCCGCGACCCGGTCACCCTCGCGGACCAACACGCTGGCGACGCGCGCGTCCTCGGCGGCCCGGAAGATCAACCGCTCCGGAGCCTCGACGATGGCGGTGCCGGACACACGGATGGTCCACGGCAGCAGGAACGCCAGCACGACCAGCAGGAGCGCGGGAATGGCGTAGCGCGGCGGCACCCGCGTGGCGATGCGCCGGGCGCTTTCGCGCACGCGGACGGCAGACAGCGAACGGGCCAGTCGATGGCGCTGCTGTGAGGTCATGCGCCAGAGCAGGAAGGCAAATGCGGCCAGCCCCCAGCCACCCCAGTGATTACCCATGAACCGGCCGATCCCGAGCGCCAGCAGCGACAGGATCATGATGATGTAAAGCTGCGAGAGCGTGCCGTAGACCAGGAAGATGCGCGCTTCGCGCGGCGTCACCGTCGGGACCGGCGTATCGGCACGGAGCAGCCGCTTGCGGATGACTGCGCCCACGTACTCGGATGCGCGCGCCCGCAGATTGGGAATGCCCAGCCAATCCACCAGCGCGTAGTAGCCGTCGAGTGGAATGAGCGGGTTGAAGTTGAGCAGGACGGTCATGCCGCCGCCAATGAGAAGCGACATGAACGCGACGTCGTACAGCAGCGAGCCGGGCTGGACGCTGATCCAGAGCAGCGCCGCAAACGATGCGAGGATCAGCTGGATCCAGCCGCCCGCGAACGTGACCCACAGCCGGTCGGAGCGGCGCTCGAACGTCCAGGCATCGTTGACGTTGCAGTAGAACGCGGGCATGAAGTAGATGAGCATTACGCCCATCTCATGCACCTCGCCACCGTAGTGCTTGCAGGCGACCCCGTGCCCGAATTCATGAATGAGGAAGATCGTCAGCGCGGTGGCGTACAGCAGCACAACGAACGAGAGGGTGTAGGTTTGCGGTGTGTAGAGCGTGCTGACGCCACTCGTGAACGAAGTCCAGTGCGTAGTCACGATGAGCGCATACATCAGGAACAGCACGAATGAGGCGATCACGAACGGGCGCGTGAAGGCGGCGGCAAGCGCGTGGTTCAGCCGTCCCAGCAGGACGTCGGGATCGCCGAGGGAGAAACGCATCCGCCAGAGGGTGCGGCCATGGCCGCGCATGCGGTCCGCTCGTGAGCGACGCGCGAATTCCATGAGCAGCGCGCTTCGCTCCTCCTGTGTGCGCTCGACCAGCCCCATTTCCTTGAGCCGGTGAACGAACCGTTCGACCGCGCCCGGACTGGTGGCGAGGCCGAGAGCCTGGCGCGCTTCCTCGGCCAGCTCGGCAAGCGACCGCTCACCGTTCATGAGCTGCATCAAGGCAATCTCCCGTGCGCCAAACCGAAAGTACTTCATGGCGACGGGGTCCTTGACGATGTGCACGGTCGTGCCGTCCTGGGTCTGTTCGACGAACCGCAGATTCGGGCGCAACCGCGGATGACTCGTCATTGCGCCGCTTTCCGCAGCGCGCCGGCCACGGCCAGCGTCACGGCAGAGCCGGGACGCAGGCCACGCGGTTGCGCGACGTCGATCAGTACTTCAATGGTGCCACTCGCGGGATCGATCGCCGGGGCAATGCGCGCTATGCGTCCGGCCACAGGGCTGCCGTCGTCAGCGATCAGGGTGACGGTTTCACCTTTAGCGAGCGCGCGTGCATCCTGCTCCGGGATGCGCACCGCGGCGCGCAACGGGGCAGGCGCGGTCACGCGGAATAGCGGATCGCCGACACGCACCGTCTGACCGATACGCACGAAGCGCTCGGCCACGCGACCCGCGAACGGCGCGCGCACGCGCGTGTAGCCCAGTTCGACCTCGGCGGTCCGCGCCGCTGCCTCGGCGGTCCGCTCGCGGTAGATCGCGGCATCCAGTTCGGCCTGCGTAATCATCTCGGTGCTGCGCAGCGCGGCCGCGCGTGTCCGCTCGTTGCGCGCGAGCTCGAGAGCGGCCTGCGCCGATTGCACCGCCGCCGCCTGGCGCTCGTTCTCGAGCGAGGCAAGCACAGCGTTCGCGGGCACGGCATCGCCCAGTTCGGCGGTGACGCTGCGCACCACGCCTTCCATCCGCGCCGTCACGTCGGCATCGCGCTCCGAGTAGAGGCTGGTTTTGTAGCTGGTCGCCGGGGCCGCCGGCTGAGTCGATACGGGCGCGGCCTTGACCGCGGGAACCGGTTCGATCGTATCAGCGTTGTCGGCCTCGATACGCTGCCCGCATGCGCCCAGCAGGACGGCGGATGAAAGGAGTGCGACGAGTGCTTTCATGATTGCCTCGGTGGTTACCACCACAAATGCATGCGCAGCCAGCGCCACGGCCGGCGGAATATGACGCTGGCGAGGGGCCGCCAGCCGGATGCGACCTTGCCGTAGGCAGACATGCCCGGACGCAGCACGTGCGCGCGGTTGTCCACTCTGGCACGTACCGCGTACATCGGCGCGCGATCGACCAGGGTAGCTGCCGGCGCGATGGCGGACACCGTCCCGCGCAGCCGGCGATCGGGATAGGCGCTGGTCTTGGCGCTGACGCGCGCGCCGGGCCGGATGCGGCCCAGGTCTTCCTGCCGTACCAGCATCTCGAGCTCGACGGAATCACGGTCGCCGATCCAGGCGAGAGTGTCGCCGGCCTCGAGATAATCGCCGGCCCGCTCCTGCAGTCGCTGCGTCAGAACCACGCCGGCTACGGGAGCGCGAATCGTGGCCAGGTCGAGCTCACTGCGCAGCAACGCCGCCGCGTCCGTCGCTTCGGCCAGGCGCACGCGCGCGAGCGCGGCCGCCGTGCGATCGCCGCGCGCGTCCGCGGCCAGAGCAGCCCTTTCGGCAAGCTGCCGTTCGCCGTCGCGAGCGCGCCATTCACGCAGCAGCTCTTCATTGCGCAGCCGCGCGATCGGCGCGTCGGCCGCCACCTGCTCGCCTTCGCGCACCAGTACCGATTCGACGACGCCACCCACCTGCGCGCGCGCCGGCCGCTGCACGAGCGCGCGCACGGAGCTGTCGGCCCACACGCGCGTGGGGACGGGCAGCAGGGAAACCGCCGTCACCGTCGCCACGGCAATACCGGCATAAGCGAGCCAAACCGGGCCCCGGAGCGCGATGAGCTTTTTCTTTTTTTCGCGCAACGGCTCGAGCCACGAGATGAACGG
>CBJLQC010000289.1:0-4245 GCA_966424955.1 uncultured bacterium
GGCCGGCGAAGACGATCGTGCGTGTGGCTTCGACGAGCAGGGTGACGATTGCGGCGCTGCCCTGTTGCGTCAGGCCGATGATGATCTCGGCGATGAGCATGATGCCGAGCAGGATGGCCAGCACCTTGAACAGTCGCGCCACGTAGCGTAACCCGGCATGTGGTTCCAGGTCTTCCTCCCGGACGCGCGCCGCGGGTGGTCCCTCGTCGTAGTCGCCCGGCTCGTGCGTGCGCCGCTCGGTCATGTTGGTCGCCACGTTCCCCTCCCCTGTTTAGTCGCTATCGCTCTCGCTCGGCGCGAGGGCGCATGCAGCTCGAATGTCACCAGCCCCAGCGCGCGCGGTAGCCGCGCGTGTCCACGTGCACGAAGCCGCTGTGCGCGCCCGGATTCGGATTATACAGGCCGATTCCGCCCACCAGGTCGGGATACTGCTTCTCGACGCGTTCGGCCGCCTTGCCGATCACCCGCCCGTCCTCTTTCGTGATGCGGCCGTCGCCGTTCAGGTCGTCCATCGCGCCGTTGCCGTCGTTGTCAACGTACCAGTCCATGGCATCGCCATACATGTGACGCGAAAGCGCGCCCCGTCCCGCCGTGCTGCCGCCCTCCGCATTGTATTGCGGCGTGCGGAATCCGCTGATGATGCCGACCCGCTGCACGGGGATGCCGCTCGCATTGAGCTCCTGGATGGTGAGCTCGAGTTTGTCCAGCAGTCGGGGTGACATCGCCACGTACTTCGGCCACACGTTCTGCTGTCCCTTGGTCAGGAAATCGCGCAGCCGGAAATGCTGCGAAATCCGCGTGTTCATGTTCTCCGGAGTGACGCGGACCAGGCCGCGCGGCGGCGCGTATTGCGGCGAGCGCGGACGACCTCCGCGTTCGTAGGGCCAGCTGCCGATGCGGTAGCTGCCGATGCGGCCGGCACGCTTCTCGGAGAGCGGCACCAGCGTAATGAGATGCAGATCCGGGATGATGCGCGTCGCGCCGCGCACCGCGACCATCATGTTCCAGACGCCCGGAGTACGGGGCGGCGCGGTCGCCGTATCGACGGCGGAAGAGCCGTACCGCACCTGCGCGCCGGCGGGCAGCGAGTCCGGCGTCGCCATGGTGTCACCAGGCGATTGCACGACCACGTTCACAGCGCCGCTCTGGCCACGGAATTCACGGCTCGCAAACGCGCGCATGGCCGCATCGAGCAGATACACGGATTGAGGCGGTGCCTCCGCGGACAACGGATTGGCGGTAACGGAACCGGAAAGCAGGGGCGGCTGCTCGCCGGTCTGGAAGGTACGCACCAATGCGTAACTCCACCCGATCACGAAAAGGGCAACCAGCACCGCCGAAATGACATTGAACCAGCGCTCGCTTCGCGGGGACAGCCCGGCACGCTCGAAGCGCGAGCGAGGCAGGTACGGGCGGGGCGGCAGGCGCGGGTCGAGGGCGTAGTCCATAGCGGATATAGCCCGATGAAAGAACGAGGCCAGTTCAGCGTGCCGCGCGGCGCGGCCGCGTGCTAGCGGCGTCTCAGCCCTGCCTCTGCGACGGCCATGAGCAGGATGCGGCGGATGGCGCGCGTGCCGTTCTGATTGATCCAGTACTCTTCGGGCGAGTGGGCGAACGCCCCCACGCCGCCGCGCGCGATGGTGATGGCGGGCACGCCGCGCGCAATCGGGACGTTGGCATCCGTGGATGATTCATCCAGCTCGGGAGCAAGGCCCAGGTAGCGGGTCACCGCGATCGCGCGCTGCACGATGGGCGTGTTCGGCGGCGTGACGCCCGACGGCCGGTCGCCGACCAGGCGCGCCTCGAGCGTCAGCTCCGGCCCGGTCGTACGCGCAGCGTTCTGTTCGTTCAATGCGCCGACCATCGAGACGTGGAAGATCGAGTCGATCGCATCCAGTCGCGCCGGCGAGTCGGAGCGCAGGTCCACCTCGGCCCACGCCTGAAATGCGATCGCGTTGATCGACGTCCCGCCCGAAATGCGCCCGACATTGAAGGTCGTGCCTGCCTTGTCCGCCGTGTAGCGGCTGGCCGCCTCATCGAACATATGGATCGCGCGGCCCAGCGCGTGAATGGGATTCGCCGCGCCGAAGTCGCCATACGAATGCCCACCCGCTCCGTTGAAAGTGATGCGATAGCGTTTCGATCCGACGGCCGCATTGGTGATTTCGGCGTCGTTGCTGCCGTCCACGGCAATGAAGGAGCCGATGGGTCGCTGGCCGGCCTTGAAGAGGTGCTTGACGCCGCACAGGTCACCCAGCCCTTCCTCGCCCACGGTGCCCACGAACCACAGGTCCTGAGCGGTACGCAAGTTCGACTGCACGAGCGCGCGCAGCACCTGCAGCAGTGCGACCAGCCCGCGCGTGTTGTCCCCAATGCCGGGCGCGAACAACGTGTCGCCGCGCTGCCGCACGCGCAGCTCGGTGCCTTCCGGGAAGACCGTGTCCAGGTGTCCGGCCAGGACGACGAGGCTGGCGCGCTGGGTGCCGCGCCGCAAAGCCACGACATTGCCGACCTCGTCGATGCCGACGGAATCCGCGCCCGCGGCCCGCAACATCTCCGCGAACCGGCGGGCGCGCTCCGCTTCCTTGAAGGGCGGCGCGGCAATCTGCGTGAGCGCGATCAGCTCGCGCAGCGCAGCCGCATCCGTGCGCTCGATGTAGGTGAAGGCGCGCTGCACGCGCGTGTCGCGCGCGATCCTCGCGATCTCGGCGCAGTAGCGGTCGCCCGCATGGCAGCGCGGCGCGTTCTGCGCGCGGCCCTGCGTAACCGGCCATAGCACCAGAACGAGCGCAAGGAGCAGCGGCATTTACTCCTCGAGCATCTGCGGCAGCGTGGTCAGCTCCACGATGCGGTAGGTACGGTCGCCGCGCGGCAGACGCACGACCACCTCGTCATCCAGCTGCTTGCCGAGCAGTGCGCTGCCGATGGGGGATGCCATCGAGATCTGATCGGAATCGAGATCGATGTAATCGCCGAAAACCAGCGAGTAGGTGGTCTCCGCCTGCGACTGCTGGTCGCGAAGCTTGACGCGCGAGCCGAAGCCGACGCGATCGGCGGAAATCTTCGATGTGTCGATCTTCGAGATCTCGCTCATCCGCTGCGTCAGATGATTGAGCCGCGCCTGCACGAACTGCTGGCGCTCGAGCGCCGACTTGTACTCGGCATTCTCGCTGAGATCACCCAGCTCCACGGCTTTCTGGATCGCCTTGGGCAGGGTGACGGTCAGTTCTTTCATCAGCCGCTCGATTTCATCCTCGAGCTTCTTCTTGATTTGTTCCAGCATACTTCCTGATTGCCTGGGACGTTCGATGGTCAGTGGAACTGTTGCGGAAGCGCCGATCCGGCGGCGGGCGGCATGGTCACGAATTCCACGTGAAGTGGCAGCTCCGATTTCAAATCACCGTCGATGAAAATGACGAAATTGTACGCGCCGATCTTCTCGAGCTGGAGGTTATTCAGCGTGAGAATCTGGTTCGTCGTGAGCGGCTGCCCGGTGTCGCCGTGCGGCACGATCTCGCCATTCACGTCGAAAATGGTCGCGCCCTGCGGATCCTGCAACCGGATCTCCACGCGATGCACGCGGTCCCGCTCGGCCGCGTGCGCCTCCAGCCGCAGCACCAGGTGCATCTGCGGATGCACGGCGGGCACCTGGACCAGGTTGATACGATCGAAAATGCCGAGGATGTTCAGTTTGCCCTCGGCGGTCACGTTCGCGTAGTCGGCCAGCACGGCAAGCTTGACCTGCATTCACCCCTGTCTGCTCAGCAGGAACGCCACCGCGTCGGCAAAGGTGGCCGCGTGGTGGAAACCATTATGTACCGGCGCCACGACGTCGAACTCCCACGGCTCGGCCTGCTCAACCAGTATGGCATGAGCGCCGCACGCCAGCGCCGGGTTTATGTCGCTGCGCATGCTGTTGCCGATCATCCAGGCCGTGGCCGGATCCGTAACGCCGAACTCGGCAAGAACGGCCGCGAACTGCTCGCGCGTCTTGCGGCTGGTAATCCGCACCCGTTCATGCCGGACCACGTCGAGCACGCCGCAATCCCGAATGCAGGCCAGCTGGTAATCCGTGTCGCCCGCCTGCGTGTAGAGCACCGTCGGCAGCCGGCTGGCCAAGGTGCGCAATGCCGCCAGCGAACCATCCAGCAAGGGCGGCGTGCCCGCCACCGTGCTGCCCAGCCAGGCGCACTGCACGGCGATGCTTTCCTCGAGCGCCAGACCGGCATTGATGACCAGGTGCTC
>CBJLQC010000290.1:0-4245 GCA_966424955.1 uncultured bacterium
TACCGCCGGCACCTGCGCGTAGTGGGCCGACAACGAGTCCAGGTCCTGCTGGAACAGCGCGAGAACTCGTTCGACGTCGGCGGCGGCAAGTCCAGCTTCCGTATGCAGCCGCTCGCGCGTCTTCTCGGCACTGTCTCGCCCGATCTTGTCGATCACGGTATAAGCCACGGCCATCTTCGCGGGCGTAACGCCGATGTACAACAACAGCTGCTCGAGGAGGCGCCGATCGTTGATTCGGGCCACGACGTCCTGCGCGGTGAGGCCGAGCAACCGCAACGCATCGATGGCGACAGCCAGGACTTCGACATCCGCGCCGACATCCTCATCCCCGACAATGTCGACGTTCCACTGGAAATGCTCGCGCAACCGACCGCGCTGCGTGCGCTCGTAGCGGAACAGCTGCGGGATCGAGAACCAGCGAACGGGCTTCTTCAGCCCGGGCGCGCGCGCGCCTACCATGCGCGCGAAGGTCGGCGTCATCTCCGGCCGCAATGCGACTGTCCGCCCGCCCTTGTCGACGAAGTTATAGAGCTGCGTGACGATCTCCTCACCGCTCTTCGCGGTGTAGAGCTCGAGCGGCTCGAGGGGCGGACCGTCGTATTCCTCGAAGCCGTAGCGGCGCGCTACTTCGCGCCAGGCATTCGTGATGTGCGAACGTATGGAAAGCTCAGGCGGATAGAAATCGCGAAAACCCGGCAGACTCGCATAGCTTGGCATTAGCTCGCGAATCTACCCATCAAAAGACACCGGCGGCAAGGTGACATCACTGCCGAAAGGCGCGCGATTCAACGAGATAAGCGCATCGCCTACGGTGTGGAACGAACCGGTTACCAGCACCGTGCCGCGGCCGGCCCGATTGTGCGCCGACTCGAGGGCAGCATTGAAATCGGTGACTACACTGACCGCCGCGCCCGCCGCGAAGGTCACGGCATGCTGCGGATCCCAGGTTCGGCTGCGCGGCGCCGTGGGCGGGATCGTCAGAATCGTCGCATCGGCCAGCCCGAAAAGCGGCGGCAGCATGGCCCGCCAGTCCTTATCGCCGAGGATGCCCAGCACGAGGACGAGCGGGCGGGCCAGTGGCAGGCTACCCGCGGCATCCGTCAGCGCTTGCACGCCGGCCACGTTGTGCGCGACATCGAACACCCAGGTTTGTCCTGCGATAGCCTCGACCTGCAATCTTCCCGGCCAGCTGATCCGGCTGAGCGCCGCCTGCACGTGCGCGAGATCGAGCTCCACATCCAGATCCAGATCGAAGGTGCGCAGGGCCACCGCCGTATTGAGCGCCTGATGCCGGCCGATCAGCGGCGTGTGGAAAGTGCATTCGTGACCGCGCCACATGGTGTCGAAGGTCGTGCCGTTCAGATCGAATCTCACGTTACGCACATCCTCGCTGCGGACCGCGTACATGGGCGCACCAACCGCATTCGCGCGTGCCAGAAAGAGCGACAGGATGCCGGCGTCCTGCTCCGCGGTGAGGAGGGGCACGCCCGGCTTGATGATACCGGCCTTTTCGCCAGCTATCGCGGTCAGCGTGTGGCCCAGGTAATCGGCGTGATCCAGCGCGATGTTCGTGATGATGGCGAGCTGCGGAGCAATGACGTTCGTCGAATCGAGGCGGCCACCCAGCCCGACTTCGATGACGGCCACGTCGACGCCCGCGTCGGCAAACGCCAGGAGCCCGATTGCCGTCGTCGCTTCGAAGAAGGAGGGCTGCAACTGCTGCACGGCAGGCCACAGCTTGCGGGCGGCCGCGACAATCGCGTCTTCGCTGAGGGCGTATCCATCGACCTGCACGCGCTCGCGAAAGCTGCACAGATGGGGCGAGGTGTAGAGGCCGACGCGCCGCCGCGCAGTTCGCAGCACAGCGGCCAGCGTGGCGGCCGCGGATCCCTTGCCATTGGTGCCGCCCACGTGGATCGTCCGGTAGGCGGTATGCGGATTGCCGACCGAGGCCAGCAGCGCTTCCGTGCGTTCGAGGCCCCAGCGAACGCCGCCGGTCAGCCGTGGAAAGAGCTCGCGGACCAGTTCCGAATAGGAGAGCTCAATCAAGCGCGATAGGTCGCGAAGGACGCCTGCGGCCGGCTGGCCGCTGCTGCTGCATTACCCTGAATTCCCGTTGTCACCGCCTTCGGCGCCACCGTTCGGCTCTTCCGGCGCCGGCAACCCGAGCATGTGTCTCAGGATCCGTGCGATTGTGGATTTCAACTCCCGCCGATCCACGATCACATCGATCATGCCGTGCTCGAGCAGGAACTCACTGCGCTGAAATCCTTCCGGCAGCTCCTGCCGAATGGTTTGCTCGATAACGCGCGGTCCGGCGAAACCGATCAGTGCGCCCGGCTCGGCAATCTGCACATCGCCCAACATGGCGTACGATGCGGTGACGCCGCCGGTCGTCGGATCGGTGAGGACGGAGATGTACGGAACGCCCGCCTCGTGCAGCTGCGCCAGCATCACCGACGTCTTGGCCATTTGCATGAGGGAAAGAATGCCCTCCATCATGCGCGCACCGCCCGACGCGCTCACGATGATGAGCGGCTGCCGGGCTTCCAGCGCGCGTTGCGTCAGTCGCGCTATCTTCTCGCCTACGACCGAACCCATGCTGCCGCCGATGAACGCGAAATCCATCACGGCCAGACACACCGGGATATTCTCGAGGTTGCCGGCCACGGCGCGGACGGCGTCACCTGGTCCGGCGCTGCGCTCCGCCGCTTCCAGCCGCTTTACATACGGTTTGAGGTCCACGAACTGCAGCGGGTCTGCACTGCGCAGCTCCTCGAAATACTCCTCGTAATCGCCGTCATCGAGCAGCAAGCGGACGTAGTCTTCCGCGCTGATACGATTGTGATGGCCACATTCGGGACACACAAAAAGATTTTGCTCGAGCCGCGCGCGATACAGGATCTCGCCGCAGTTCGGACATTTCTCGAACACGTCCGTCGGCAGCTCCCGACGATCCTGTGACGTCAGCTTGCGTTTCGGCTTACGAAACCAGGTCATGACCGGTACGCCTTAAATCCGTCCCTGCTCGGTCGCCACGCGCTGCGCGACACCCAGCGCCAGATACGTCGCTAGCAGGAACGATCCTCCATACGAGAGGAACGGCAACGGAATGCCCGTGATCGGCATTACGCCGACGGTCATTCCAATATTGACGATGATGTGGGTGAACCAGGCGCCGAAAATACCGAAGATGACTATTCCGGCAAAGGGGTCGGAAATGCGCTCCGCCAGCTTGATCAACCGCCAGAGGATGATCCCGTAGGCGGCAATGACGATCAGTGTGCCGAAGAGGAAACCCATTTCTTCGCCAATGACCGCGAAGATGAAGTCGGTATGCTGCTCTGGCAGGAAAGCCAGCCGTTTTTGCGTGCCATCCAGGAAACCCTTGCCGTACGCGCCGCCACTACCGATGGCCACCTTGGATTGAATGACGTTGTAGCCCGCCCCGCGCGGATCGATCATGGGATCGAGGAACACGAGCAGCCGGTTCTTCTGATATTCCTCGAGCGTGTTCCAGAGTGGTTTGCCGATCGTGCCGGCCGCCAGGTTGGCGACGACAATCACAGCGCCTTCCCAGAAGTAGGCGCGGTAGAAGTACAGGAAGGCGATCAATCCGAGCATGTATACGCTGAACAGCCAGGGCACGATGGCGATGAACAGTGCCACCATTGGACTGACCAGCATGAACATCAGGCCCAGCGGCGTGCCCGCCCAGTACAGGGTGGCGAGCATGAGTCCGCCGAACACCATGGCCGTGCCCAGGTCCGGTTGTGCCAGCACCAATAGCATGGGCACCGCAACGACCAGCAGCGGCTTCCACAAGTCGAAGAGACTGGATGGTCGTTCCCGCCACGCGCCCATCAATTTGCCGAGCATAAGGATGGTGGCGAGGTTGGCGAACTGCGACGGTTGCACCATGAACCCGCCGAAGCGCAGCCAGCTCTTTGTGCCCGCTGCGGTGCCGGCGCCGGTGCCGATCACCAGGGTGGCCAGCAACGCGGTCAGGCCAATGACGTACAGCGGAACCGCCAGCCATTCGATCCAGCGGACCTGCACACGCATCACCACGAACATGCCGATGAGCGAGACGCCGAACCACATGATCTGGTTGTGCCATGCGCCGCCCACGCCGGGCTTGGGGACGTCGAGCTGCCCGGCCGAGTAAATCATGGCAATGCCGAAGATGGTCAGGCCGAAGACAGTGAAGGCGAGCGCCGGGTCGCCGAACAACGAGCGGATACG
>CBJLQC010000291.1:0-4233 GCA_966424955.1 uncultured bacterium
CGAAGGTGTCGAGAGGCGCGAGGGCGCGGATCGCCGCGAATTCCGGCACCCACGTGTTGCCCAGCTGCGCGACGTCCGGTGTCGACCCGCCGACATGCGCCGTTAACAGCTTCTCGTGCGCGGCCGTCCACGGGATCTGCTGCACACGCACGCGGATGTGCGGGTTCTCGCGCTCGAACTGCGGGATCAGCTCGGCGACTACATCGCCTTCCCGGCCCAATCCCCAAAACTGCAGCGTGACGACACCATCCCGCTGCGATGTCTGGCTGCACGCTGCCGCCATCAGACAAACGGATAGCAGCAGTCGCCTCATCAGTTGGGTGCGCTGTTCAGCCACCCGCCAGTGAAGCCCGCGCGGCGCAATCCCTGGATGATGTATGGATTGTTTCGCAGATGCTTCCAGATCAGTTCGCTGCGATAGTTCTCGATCATCAGCACGATGGGCCCCTGGTCGATGCCGAGGTAGTCGCGGTCGAACCAGCCCAGCCCGGGAATCACCTCGCCGTGCCGCGTCTTTACATTGGTGAACGTGAAGGACGGATTGAAGGAATCCCAGAAGCCGTATTCGCCCCAGAGCCCCTGCCCGTAGCGCTCGCGCATCGCGCGGAGCGCCCGAATCGCGTTTTCCGGCGCGAAAGGAATCGAGCCGCCCGCGGCGGTCGGCGCAATGGTGCCATCGTCGCGCACTTCGGTATGTGATGCGCCGCGCGCTGAATACGTCCAGAAGCGACGCTGCTGTCCGTTGTACATCAGCTCGGCATCGACCGGCCCGTCGGCGGCGGACAATCCCCAGACATCCGCGTCATAGCCCGCCCAGCCCATGGGATTGTCGATCGCGTATTGCCGCTGCGCGAGCACGGCCCGCCGCGAATTCTCGAAGTAGTCGATGCCGTGCGCACGGATGTAGGCGTCCTGGATGCCACGAAAATCGACGAAGATGTGCGAGTACTGATGCCCGAACAGCGGCGCAAAGCCGACGTGTGCCTGGTCGTAGAACGTGCCCCACTTGTTGCTGCTCGTGTAAGTCGTCCAGATGCCGGGATCGATGGGCGAAGTGGGCGAGCCCAGCGCCAGGATGTGGAGGATCATCGACTCGTCGTAGCCGTGCCAGTCGCTCTCGATGAATCCGGATTCCGGGTGCCACCCCATCGACAAGCGGTTGGCCGTCCGGTCCACCATCCATTGCCAGTTCACGCGACGGTAAAGCGAATCCGCCAGCCCGCGAATCTCGGTTTCCCCGGCATCACCACCATGGAAGTACTGCTGAACGAACAGCACGCCGGCCATGAGCAGGCCCGTGTCGATCGATGACAGCTCGATCTGCTCGAATCGGTGGCCGGTATTCATGTCGAGGAAATGATAGAAGAAACCATGGTGGCCGGTCACCCCGCTGGCTGCCGGCCCTTGGGGCGCGCGCCACAGAAAGCGCAACGTCGTAAGCGTGCGCTGCACACCTTCGGCGCGCGTGATGTAGCCGCGCTCGATGCCGACGGGATAGGCGGCCAGCCCGAAACCGACGGCCGCCACGCTGGAGAACGACGGTGTCGGCCAGCGGTCCGGCACCAATCCATTGTTAGGATTGGCGCGTTCCCGAAAGAAGCCGAACGTACGTTCCTGCAAACTGTCGAGGAACGCCGCGTCGGCCGCGCTCGGCGTGGGCATTTGCGGACCGGTCGTCGTGCTGTTGCACGCCACTACCGCCACTGCCAGGCTGAGTACTGCACGTTTCAGCATAGCTCGAACCAAAGAGTGTGAGGATGAAGCACGCAGGTGCGCTGCTTCATCCCCACACTCCTCTGCTCCAGGTTAGTCCATGTTGAAATTGAGGCCGATCTGCAAACGGCGCCCCGGATCGGCGGTACCGAACCACGGCTGGCCGAAGTGGGCGTTGGCACCGCCGCCATCATAGTTCGACAGCTCGTCGTAACCGCGATAGTTGGCAGTGTTGAAAACGTTGATGACTTCGACCAGGAAGCCCACGTTGCCCTGCCCGGGAATGCCAATGCTCTTTTCCAGGCGCACATCGAACTGCTTGAAGTCCTCGCCTTCCTCAGTGAAGAAACCGACCTGCACGCGGGCGGGGCCCCAGCCGGCCGTCTCATCGCGCTTGCT
The DNA here is from genome assembly GCA_966424955.1 of uncultured bacterium. Taxonomy (GTDB): domain Bacteria; phylum Gemmatimonadota; class Gemmatimonadetes; order Longimicrobiales; family RSA9; genus CBJLQC01. Next base: position 2,113 of record CBJLQC010000291.1, read on the forward strand.
GAAACGGAAACCCGAATTCCACTGCGCCAGGCCGCTCAGCCGGAAATCGTAGGGCAGGCCGACGATCCCGCTCGCCGTGATGCGATGCCGTTCGCCGCCGCTGTTGCGCATCGGCCAGTCCTCCGGCGCGATGCCGGGGTGATCGAGCGTGAAGAAGAAATCGCCCTTCTGCTTCGACACCTGGTTGGTGTAGCTGAAGGTCATTCCCCAGCGTGAGTCGCTGGTGAACGGCTTCTCCGCGGTGAGATCGACCGCATCGTACTTGGTCTCGCCTTCATCCGTGGACAGCACGGGATCCGAGGTCAGCCCCGCGGTCTGGCGGCCACCCTCGCAGTAACCGTGCACCGGGTGCGGCATGCCGCAGTACCAGCTCAGGATGTTCCGGCCACGGACGCCGCGGTACTGCGCGCCCAGCACGATGCCCGGGCCGACCGCCTGCCGCAGCCCCAGGCTGAACTGGTGTGAGTGCGGTGGCTCGGTGTCGTTCTCGAGCAGGAAAACCTCGGAGGTCGGCCCGCGCGGATCGGCACTGTTGATGATGGACTGCAGTCCGGCTTCCGTCAGATACGAGGGATCCCACGGAATCTTGTCCGTTTCACCGGCCGCCGCGAACTGGAAGGTCCGCACCGCCCACTGCAGGCGGAAGCGCTCGTCGAGCAGGTGGTTCCAGACTTCGCGATCGTAGTACAAACCGTAACCGCCGTGCAACACCGTGCGGCCATTGGCGCTGAAGTCGTACGCAAAGCCTACCCGCGGCTGGAAAGCGCCCAGGAACATCGGACGATCGTTTCCATCCGTGAAGCGTTCTGAATACGGACGACCCGCCGGGTCGATCAGGCCCGCGAACTTGGTGCGGATGCTGTCCGGCGTCACCCACTCGTTGTTGAACTGGTTGGTTTCCGCGTCCCAGCGGATGCCCAGGTTCAGCAGCAGCTTGTCACTGACCTGCCAGTCATCCTGGAGGTAGGCGCCGAACTGGACGTTGCTCTCGTCCATGCCCGGGTCGCCGACACCCCAAACCGCGCGGATCGGGACGGTCAGGCTGACTGCCGGATTGAAGGTGTAGAGCGGCACGCCGTTGAACCGCTTGGCCACCTTGTAGTTCAGGAAGTCTACGTTGCCGCCCAGCTTGATGACGTGATCGCCGTTCCATTCGATGTTGTAGCGCGTGACGTCATCGCGCAGCGAAATGCGATCCTGCGTGAAATCCTGCTCCGTATCACGCGCGCCAATCCGGATCACGTTCTCGTAATTGAAGCCGACCGTCTGGTTGTCGTTGACCGCCGTCGGATTCCACGTCGAGCGCTGGCCGCTCACGTTTATCTGGTTCAACCAGTGCCCGCGCGTGAGGCTGTGTTGCAACGTGATCACGTTGTAGCGGATCGCCACGTTTTCCGCGGACTCGAACGACGTCGTCCCGCCGAAATTGCGCTTGTCGGTCTCGAAACGCCCGTTCCAGCTCAAATCGAGCGTCTGGTTCGCGCCCGGAATCAAGGAGATCTTGGCCACGCCCAGCGTCGAACGGAAAGGCTGGTCGAATGTGCCTTCGTAATCCGTCGGCTGGTTGCCGTTGATCAGTGTCGCGTTCGCAAATGCGCTGTTGGCCGGTACGTCCACCAGCGCCTGCCGGTTCTGGTAGTTGCCCTCGTAAGCGAAGAAGTAATGCGCCTTGTCGCGCACGATAGGACCACCCACGCTGATGCCGAGCTGCAGCTTCTCGTATTCAGGTTTCACCGCGCAGGTGAAATTCGGATTGGTCTTGCGGTTCTCGTCACATTCCGCCTGCAAGCCGGGATTCAGCTCGGTCAGCTGCTTATTCTGCCCGATGACGAACCCCTCCGCCTTGAACTCGTTGGTGCCCGATTTCGTGGTCGCCGTTATGACCGCCGAGGCCGCCCGCTGGTATTCCGCCTTGAAGTTCTGCGTCAGCACGCGGAATTCCTGCAGCGCGATCTGCGGGAAGGGATTGCCGCGCGCGGCATCCTGCCCGTGCAGCCCGCCTTCCAGCATGTCATTCTTGAAGCTCGCGCCATCCACGAACACGTTGATCTTCGTCGACGGCAGCCCGCCCGCCGTGATCGTCTTGTTCTGCTCGTCGCGACTCACACTCACGCCCGGGGC
>CBJLQC010000292.1:0-4222 GCA_966424955.1 uncultured bacterium
ACGCGTGGTGGTGGCTCCCAATGGCGTGGATACCGACTTCTTCCGGCCCGGCAGCCTCGAGGAGGACGGCGTCGTTTTCGTGGGTCCGGCCAGCTGGCCGCTCAACGAGGATGCCATGCGCTTCCTGGGCCAGGATATTCTGCCGCGCCTGCGGCGGCGCGGCGTCGATGTGAAAGCAACCTGGGTCGGTCGCGCGCCCGCCGCGCTGCAGCGGGAGTTCGCGCGCGATTTCGGAATCAACCAGACCGGCTATGTCGAGGATGTGCGTCCGTACGTTTGGAGCGCAGCCTGCTATGTCGTGCCGTTGCGAGGCGGCGGCGGGACCCGGCTGAAGATCCTGGAGGCCTGGGCATTGGGGAAGGCGGTCGTGTCGACGTCGATCGGCTGTGCAGGCCTGGCGGCCGTCGATGGCGAGAACATCCTGATCCGCGATACGGCGGAGGATTTCGCGCAAGCAGTAATGGAGGTGCTCTCCGACGCCGCGCTGCGGGTGCAGCTGGGGCGCGCCGGCCGCGACACTGTACTGCGCTGGTATGATTGGGAGACCATTGGCAGCGGCGTCGCCGAGGAATATGCCACGTTGCACCAACCTGCGCGGGAAACCAGCGCGGTATGAATAGCCGAATCGTCAGGGCGCCCACGCGCGCCCAGCCGCAGACCGCGCCCGTGCCGGGTGCGCAGGGCGCACCGGAGCGGCTTTACGCGATGCGGATGGCCGACCTGTGGGGCTTCATCAAGACGCAACCGGCATCCTTCTGGTTCCTGAACGTCTACCTGTTCTTCGAGTACGTCCGGCCGCAGCAGATCTATCGTTCGATCGACGTCCTGCCGTGGGCGTGGCTCGCCATCTGGCTGACCGTCGCGTTCATGCTCATCGAGAACGTGCGGACGCGACGGCTGTATGCCGCCGACAAGATGCTGATCGCCTTTTCCGCGTGGATGTTCCTCAGCATGGTCACGGCCGAGATTCCAGAGCTTTCTTTCCAGAAGTGGGCGGACTTCTACTCGTGGGTCCTCATCTATTTCCTGATCACGAACCTGATCAACAACGAGCGCCGGTATCTGGTATTCCTGCTCGCGTTCCTGGTTTACAGCACGAAGATGTCGCAGCATGGCTTCCGTTCGTTCGTGGAGCGCGGCGGATCTTTCGCATCTTACGGAGCGTCGGGCGCACCGGGGTGGTTTCAGAACTCCGGAGAGTTCGGCATCCAGATGTGCATCTTTTTCGCTCTCTCCGCGTATTTCATTGGAGCGCTCAAGCCGTACTGGTCGCGGAGGAAGTTGTTGCTATTCCTGTTCATGCCTGTCAGCGCGGTCGTCAGCATCGTCGCCTCATCTTCGCGCGGGGCGGTGATCGGACTCATCCCCGTGATCCTCTGGATGCTGGTGAAGAGTAAAAAGCGATTCAAAGCGCTCGTGCTCGCTTCCGTAGTCGGCGTCGGCATCTGGATACTGCTGCCCCCGGAGCAAAAGATGCGGTTCTCTTCAATCGGCACCGAAGAGGACGCCACGTCGCTATCGCGGATGCTCTACTGGAAGCAGGGCCTCGATATAATGAAGAACCATCCAGTGACTGGTATCGGCCTCAAGAACTGGCTGCCATACGTCATCCGAAATTATCCGCCGTTCTATAGCCCAAATAGTAATCGGCCGCAGTGGCAGTTGCCGCATAACATCTTCATCGAGGCCGGCGCGGAGCTGGGGTACCCGGGATTACTGCTGTTCCTGGTACTAGTGGGTACTTTTTTATACACGAATGCGCGAACACGAAAACTCGCAAGACAATTACCCGGGGGTGGCAAGCTGGAGGTAGGGATATCTCACGGGCTGGACGCCGGTCTTTTCGGTTATCTGGTCGCCGGCTTCTTCGTCACCGTGTTCTACTACCCGTTCTTCTGGATCAGCTATGCGTTGACGGTTGCGTTGCATAATGTCGTGGTGACGCGAGCCGTAGCGGGTGCCCGGCCGGCTGCGGCGATCGTGATGCGGCACTAGCCATGTCCAAAACTGGCACCGTTCTGCATGTCATCGACACGGGCGGCCCGGGAGGGGCGGAGACGATCTTTTCCAACCTGGTGATCGGTTTGGAAAAGCACGGGTGGTCGTCTGTTCCGGTCGTTCCGGTCCGGGACTGGTTATGGGATGAGCTGGAATCGCACAGCATCAAGCCGGTCCACCTGCCAGGAAGAGGCGCTTTCGATCTGTCGTACCTGCGAAGGTTGGCAAGCCTCGCGCGCCGCTACGAGGCCGACCTGATACAGACGCATCTATTCAGCTCGGCGGTTTACGGTACGATAGCGGCTGCGCTAAACGGTGTGCCTGCCGTCTGCACGCATCATGGACAAACCGATATCGCGACCAGCGGCTCGTACCGGCAGGTGAAGTTCCGCATCGTGCGGCGCAGCCAGAACCAGCACGTTTTCGTGTCGAACGATCTGAGGCAGAGATTCGCGGGCGAGAAGATCCTCAATGGTCGTAACTCTCGCGTAATTCACAACGGGATCGATTGCGGTGTGTTCCGTCCGCAACGCGACCAAACATTACGCACTGAGCTCGGTCTCAATTCGGAGGATATCCTCATTGGCGCTGTCGGCAATCTGAGGAGACCCAAGGACTATCCAACTTTCCTGCGAGCAGCGAGCGAGCTCGCACGACAATCCCCGCGCTATCATTTTGTGATTGCCGGTGCTGACGATGAGCCGTTGCGCGGCGAACTTTTGGCGCTGATAGCGGAGCTTGGGCTGCAAAATCGGTTTAGGCTACTCGGCTTCCGCCCCGACGTGACCAGGGTATTCAACGCCCTGGATGTGTATGTGCTGAGCTCCAGTACGGAAGGCTTCTCACTCACCACGGTGCAAGCAATGGCAAGCGGCCTGCCCGTGGTCGCCACCCGGTGTGGAGGGCCAGAAGAGATTGTGGTGCACAACGAGACCGGTGTGCTGGTGCCGATCAGGGCGCCAGCCGAACTGGCAAAGGCCGTAGAGATGGTTCTGGCCGACGATAAACGCCGGGCTGCGCTTGGTGTGGCCGGCCGTGCTCGTGCTGTAAAGGAATTCTCGATCGAGGCCATGGTTTCGGCCTACGCATCGCTTTACAGCGAGTGGTGCGGACGCTTGCACCCTGCCAGGGCACGTTAGCCCTCTATGGCTAAGATTCTGGTTACCGATGGCGAGCAGAGGTCCGCCCTGGCGAGCGTACGGTCGCTCGGGCGTGCTGGTCATACTGTCTACGTGGCTTCGCACCGGTCCCCCTCGCTTGCTGGGTCTTCGCGCTACGTTCGAGAGTCGGCCAGAGTCGCCGAGCCGTTACAGTCCCCAGATGAGTTCGTCCTGGGCGTAGTTGCGTTGATCGAGCGCTGGAACATCGATTTGTTGCTGCCCGTCACGGAGGCGGCGGTAATGGCGCTGCTTCCTGACCGCGCAAGGATACCGGCGGTCCTGCCTTTTCCGCAGTTGAGCGCTTTTCAGCGCCTATGTGACAAGGGAGCGGTTGCGGCTGAAGCACGGGCGCTTGGAATCGGTGTCCCCTCCACAGTCGCGATAGCCTCACGGCAAGCACTTTCGGATGTGGCAAGCGAGCTACGTTTCCCAATCATCCTCAAGCCGCACCGTTCGGTTATCGAGGCATATCCACGCCGAAAAATTGCCGTACGCCGTGTTGCCGATGCCACTGAACTCGACGCTGTCGTCAGTGCATCTCCGGATGAAGCTTTCCCTCTTTTGGTACAGGAGGTAATCAACGGTCCGGGGATAGGTGTATTCGTATTGCTGGTAGATGGCGAAATGCGGGCCGCGTTCGCGCACCGGAGGATTCGGGAGAAACCACCCTGGGGCGGCGTTAGTGTTTATCGTGAGAGTATTCCTCTCGACGAGAACCTGCTCGCGCGTTCCGTGAAACTGTTACGTCGGTTCGAGTTCGAGGGCGCTGCGATGGTCGAGTACAAGGTCGATGCGGCTACCCAGGTCCCCTACATCATGGAAATCAACGGGCGGTTATGGGGGTCTTTGCAGCTCGCAATCGATGCGGGCGTGGACTTCCCTGCTCTGCTGGTGGATGCGTTCCTGAACGGAAGCAAAGCTGTTGCCAGCCGTAGCTATAAAGCTGTCCGTAGCCGGTGGTTCTGGGGTGACGTTGACAATTTGCTACTCCGTCTCCGCAGTGGTGGTGGCGAGAGTGGCGACGGAGGTTCGTCGCGTCTGCGAGCGTGCATGGATTTCGTGCG
>CBJLQC010000293.1:0-4212 GCA_966424955.1 uncultured bacterium
CCAGCAGCCGCGCCGGCCGCGCGTGGCCGCCCAGCAGGCCGGCCAGCGGGGCGAGCAGGAAGGGAGTGAGAACGATCAGGACATGGGCAGCGTCGAAATTCACGAGTTATCCGTTCGGTCCATACGGGGCCCGTGCCGGGGACGGGCGCTGGCCGACGCATAGTATTCGTGAGCGGCTTGGGACGCAAAGCGACTTGCTTGTTTCGGGGCAGCGCGCAGGGGTATAGTACGCATCGCGCCGCCCCCCAACAGCCATCGCGACCTTGGATATCAAAGCGTTCTTCGCCGAACTTAAACAGCGGAAGGTGATCCGCTTTGCGATCGTCTACGTGGTGGCCGGATGGATCATCATCCAGGCCGCGGCCACCGTATTTCCACCGCTCAACATTCCGTCCTGGGTGGTGTCGCTGGTCGTGGTACTGACCATTCTCGGCTTTCCCATCGGCGTGCTGCTGGTGTGGAGCTTCGACATCACACCGGAAGGCGTGCAGCGCGCCGGCGCCCGGCGCGCGCGTGCTGCTACGCGCACCGTCACCAAGACTCCCGGCTCCGGGGCGGAGAAACCGAAATCCATTGCCGTCCTGCCCTTCGTGAACATGAGCGGCGACGACGAGAACGAGTATTTCTCGGATGGCATGACCGAGGAAATACTCAATGCCCTGGTCAAGATGCGCGGGCTGCAGGTTGCATCGCGCACATCATCCTTTGCATTCAAGGGCAAGGAGATCGATGTGCGCGAAGTCGGCGACCGGTTGAACGCGGCCGCCGTGCTGGAGGGCAGCGTCCGCAAAGCCGGCTCACGTTTACGAATCACGGCCCAGCTCATCGACGTCGAAAGCGGCTTCCATCTCTGGTCCGAAGCGTACGATCGCGAGCTGGCCGATGTTTTTGCGATCCAGGACGAGATCGCGCGCGCCATCGTGGACGCCCTCAAGCTGCAGCTGGCCGGCGACGCGGAAACCCCGCTGGTCACCGCGACCACCGGCAACATGGAGGCGTACACCAAGTATCTGAAGGGCCGCTTCTTCTTCAACAAGCTCGGCGAGATGGATTTGCGGCGCAGCCTCGAGATGTATCAGGCTGCCCTCGCCGTCGATCCGAACTATGCGCACGCCTACGGCGGCATTGCCGACAGCTGGATGAACCTGGCCGACGATTGGGTGTCACCCCACGAGGCATATCCCAAGGCGCGGGAAGCGGCCCGCCGTGCCATCGAGCTGGATCCTTCCCTCGCCGAGGCGCACACCGCCGTCGGCAAGGTGCTGGGCTGGTACGACTGGGACTTCAACGGCGCTGAACTCGCGTTGCGCCGAGCCGTCGCCGCCAATCCGAAATACGCCGATGCGCATTGGGGGCTGGGCAGTGTGCTGCCCGCCAACGGCCGGCTGGAAGAAGCGCTCTCCGCAATGCAGGATGCGCTTGCGCTCGATCCGCTGTCCGCATTGTTCAGCGGGTGGGTGGCTCGCATGCTCGTGTATCTGCGTCGTTACGACGATGCCATCGCGCAGTGCCACCACGCCGGCGAGCTGGATGTCCACTACCCGCGCGTGTACCTCTGGCTCGGCCACGCACTCATGGGCAAGCAGCAATACGAGGCGGCGCTCGAGGCGTATCAGAAGAGCTCGCACGGCATCGGCTTCCACACCAGTTTCGTCGTGCATCCGCTCGTGAAGCTCGGGCGTACCAGCGAGGCGATCGAGGCGCTGCGCACGCTCGAGCAGGATGCCGCGCGCCTTTACATCCGTCTCGAGTCATTGGCTGCCGGCTTTGCGGCAGTCGGAGAAATGGACAAGGCTTTCCAGTATCTCGACCGGGCGATCGAGTCACGCTCGGCCGGACTCATCTACCTCAACGTCGATCCCGTTTACGACGCGCTCAGGCCGGATCCGCGATTCGCTGCCGCGCTTGCGAAGGTGGGAGTATCCTAGGCTTCGGGAGCAGGGCATGAAATTCGGTCTCGTAGGTTTCGCAGGCTCCGGCAAGACGACGGTCTTCAATACGCTCACCGGCCTGAACGTACCGGTCGGCTTCGGCGGCGAGCTCCGGCTGGGCACGGTGCGCGTGCCCGACGAGCGCATCGACCGGCTGTCGGAAATCTTCCAGCCGCGCAAGACCACGTACGCGGAGATGACGTTCGCGGACATACCCGGCGAGCATGGTGCGGAGAAGAAGGGGCTGTCGCGACGCGCGCTGCAGCAGATCCGCGACCAGGACGCGCTCTGCCTGGTGCTGCGCGCATTCGCCAACCCGGCGCTGGAAGGCGACGCCGATCCGCTCGCCGATCTCGAGGCGTTTCACACCGAGTGTCTGCTGGCGGACCTGGAAGTGGTGGAGCGGCGTCTCGAGCGAGGCCAGCGCGAGCGGGCCAACGCGCTGGAGATGAGTGCGTTCGAGATGATGCGCGCTGCCCTCGAAGCCGAACGGCCCATCCGTCTGCTGCCGGAGGAGGAGCTGCACCGCGACCGGCTGCGCGGCTTCGGTCTGCTGACCGATCGTCCGCTGCTGGTCGCGCTGAACGTCTCGGAGGAGGAGGCGGCTTCACCCGTGCCCGCACCCATCGCCGCACGCGTAGCGACCATGGGCGCCGGCGTGCTGGTTCTGTCAGCCAGCGTGGAAGCCGAGATTGCAGGCCTCGCGCCCGAGGACCAGGCCGCCTTCCTGGCCGATCTCGGCCTCCCCGAGTCCGCGCTCGCGCGCTTCATCCGCACCGCTTACGCACTGCTCGACCTCATTTCCTTCTTCACGGTCGGCGCCGACGAGGTGCGCGCGTGGCCGATCCGTCGCGGCACACACGCGCGCCAGGCCGCCGGCCGCATTCATTCGGACCTCGAGCGCGGGTTCATCCGCGCCGAAGTCATGCCCTACGACACCTTCATGCGCTACGGTTCGGAGCACGCCGTGAAGGAGGCCGGGAAGTTCCAGCTCGAAGGGAAGGACTACGTGGTAAGCGACGGCGACATCCTGTCGATTCGCTTCAACGTCTGAGCTCTACACGTCCGAGATGCTGGTCCAGCCAGTCCAGCGTCTCGCGGATCAGCAGGTCGCGCGGAATGAAATGTCCGCCGATCGCAATCACGTGCCGCTTACGGTCTGGCGCGGTCCCCAATAGTGCGAAGTACCGATCCGAGTTGTCACGCGGCACCATCGGATCGAATTCACCACTGAACATGAGCGTTGGAATACGCACGCGTGGCAGCGCATTCACCGGATCGACTTCGGGGGTGGCCGACATGGGCGGCAGCAGCCCGATGTCGATGACACCTACGCGAATGCGCGGCTCCTGGGCCAGTGCCGTCGGCCCGTTGACGCCGCCCCAGCTATAGCCGAAGAAGGCGTAGGCACCGCGTTTGATGTCAGGGCGGGTTTCGAGGTAGTCGATGGTCCGGCGCAGGTCCTTCACCGTGTAGATCGTATTGTCGCGATAGGCCGCCGTGCCGAACTCGGCGCGCCTGCGCTCCTTCGGATTCCTGCGCTCGAAGATGCCGCGGTAGATGGGAAACGCCACGGCGCGCCCACTCTTCGCAATGAAATCGATCTGCTTGGCGAAATACTCATCCGCATCATCGAGCGCGAACGTGTCCCACCCCGGCCAATACACCACCACCTGGAAGGGCGGCCGGGCATGCGTCGGCAGATACAGGTGCAGAACGGTTCGCTCGTCGCCATATCCCGCGGCGAACTGGATGAGCTCGCGGATCCACAAGCGCGTCGTATCCACTGCATCCACCGTCGCATTGAGTGGCCCGCGATCGTAGTCGAACACGCGGCTGTACGCGGCGTAGACGGCGTCGGAAACCGGCTGCTGCCGTACTGGCGGCGCAGTCGTTGTGCGCGTGAGTGGCGCACGCGCGAGCCGCGCGCTGGCCGGCGAGTCACGCGTGATCGCCAGGCGGATACCGTTGCCGGCCGAGCGATCTTCGGGCCGCGCGGACGCATCGGTCAACCCCGCGATGTAATAGGGATCGTTCCAGCTGCCACCGAGAATCACCCGCTCGCTTCCGATACTGCTCGAAGTCCACTCGCGGACGTTGCCCGTGAGGTCGTAGGCGCCGACATGGCTCATCGCGCGGCTCGCCGTCACTCGCCGCGGCCCTTCGCGGTTGAAGTTGCTCACTGGCAATTGCCACGGGAACAGCGCATTGGCCAACGCTTCCTGCCAGTGATGCGCGGTTGGCAGCTCGCGATGCGTAAAGCGCGCATATGCTTGCGCCT
>CBJLQC010000294.1:0-4208 GCA_966424955.1 uncultured bacterium
TCCGCGCCAGCGCCGGCGAACCCGCTCCCTGGCTTAAATGTTCTGTGCTCCGCCGCCCTCAGTTGCGGAGCGCCCCCGAAAAATGGCAGCGCAGGCACTGCGGGCGGTTCTTGTCACCCAGCTTCTGCGATGTGTTGCCGCTGCCGTGCGGGCTGACGCCCCAGCCGCCCTTGCTCGAGTGACAGCGCGCGCACGATGACTGGGTGTGGCACGACGTGCAGCTCTCCAGGTTCTGCCGCGCGGGCTGCCCGTGCTGCAGCAGCCAGATGCTCTGGCCGGTATGGAACTGCGTGGTGCGCTGACCGTTGGCGCTGAGACCGAGCCCGTTGTGACAGGACTGGCAGAACGACTCGCGGTTGTGACACGATGCGCAATCGGTGTCGGCGGCATAGACGGCCTGCGCGTGGCGGCTCGCGAAGTTCGCCGGGTGGAATTTCCGGCTGTCCGCGCCCTGGTGGCAGTCGGAGCAGAACTTCTCGCTGTGGCAGCTCGTGCAGCTCTCACCGCTCGCGCCCGCGGTGTTGCCGTGCGCCTGCGCGAAGCCGGCCGGGTGCGCATTGCCCGAGCGCGCCAGGCTCACGCCGGGCGCCTGGTTGCGGAGCGGCAGTTGCGCCATTTCATCCGCCGCGCTGTTGCCGCTGTGGCACTGCTGGCAGGCCTCGCGCGTGTGGCAGTTGGCGCAGCTTTCGACGCCTGCTTCCGCCAGCATGCCATGCTGCTCGCGGAAACCACGCTGCGTATGATCGAAGGGCTTGGGATACACCGCCGGTTTCCCGGCGACGACGCCCGCGACGTTCGCGTTGCTGCCCAGCGACGCAATCGCCTTCACGCTCGTCGCGTTGGCGTGGCAGCGGCTGCAGCTTTCCGTGGTGTGGCAGGTCGCGCAACTGGCGGCGTCCTGCGTCGTCGTCTTCGAGTGCAGCGTCAGGAATTCCCTGGCCGTGTGTGACGCCGGCTGGCCGAAGCGCGCGATCTGTGCGCTGGTCAGCCCGCGGGCATCACGCAGGGAGACGTGGCACTGCGTGCAGTCGTTGGTGGCCGCGTAATGCACGACCGGGCCCGCGCTCTTCTGCTCTTCCGCATGGCAGGCCAGGCAGGTTTCCGCGCGGGCGTGCGCGATGCTCATGTAGCGGGCGCCCGGCTTGCTGGCATGACAGGCCTCGCATTCCTTCTCGCCGGCGGCTTCAAAATGGTCGGCATGCACGAACTTCAGGTTGCTGGCCACGCGGCGCGGCCCGGACCAGTCGACCTTCGCTTCGTCCTTGCCGTTATGGCACTGCGCGCAATCGTTGGGCGACGGAAACGCGGTCGCGACGTCGCCGGTCTCGATGCCTTCGTGACAGCTGCCGCACACCGGGAAGAGGCGCGCGTGCTGCTCGTGGTCAAAACGCTGCTGCGCGCCGGCCAGCCGCAGCACGAGCATGGCTGCGGCTACCAGCAGTACCAACGCCGCGATCAGTTTCCTCATTTGGCCCTCGCGATACGCGGCTGGTCGGGATTCGAGCCGATGGTCCATTCGACGAAAACGGTGCCGCGCAGCTGGCTCCAATCGGTGGTCGTGACCGGCTTCACGTTGTCGTGGCGGTAAACCGCGAAGTTCCAGCCGATGCGCGCATCGTGCGGCAGCTTGAACGCGGCGTTGGTGCCGAAGCCGTAAACTGTGCCGTCGCTGATCTGCAGCTCGTTGATCATCTGGAAAGCGGCCACGTTGAAGCCCACATAGGAGCCCTGTTTGATGTTGAGCTGCGCGCCGACATCACCCTGGCTGCGCGAGGCGCCGAAGCCAATGTCGGCGCGATAGGCGCCGGTGAGCGTGAGCAGCGCGGTCGGCGTGAGCGAGGCATCGGCCAGGACACGCCAGCCATCGTCGCGCAGGCGCTCCCATTCGACGCCGCCGTTGTCATCACCGTAGCGCCGCACGCCGCCACCCAGCCGCAGGCTCGCGTGGCCGCCGCGCGCCTGCCAGGACGCGGTTGCCAGCGCTTCCGAGAAACCGATCGGATTGAAGGCGCCCCAGATCGTCCAGAGATCGAAGTACGGGCGATAGCGGCGCGCTTCCAGCGTCGTGTGGAACTGCGCGCCGAGCGGCAGGGAAAGCCGCGCGCGTGCCTCGTTGATGACTGCGTTGGCGAGGTCGCTTTCGATGCCGCCATCGAGCGTGAGCCGGCCGGCGCGGATGGTCGCGTCGGCCGCGATCCGCTCGGAATGGATCGCGCTGCGATCGGTCGTGATCTCCCGCTGGTACAGCGTGGTGAGTGAGACGCGCGGCCCGAACCGCAGCCTGATTTCACCGCCCATGAGATTGCGCTTGTCATGCGGCGCATACGGCTCGACCGCGGCGATCGCCGCATCGGTGATCTGATCGCTCTCGCCGGGCAGCAGGGACCAGCCGCCATAGATCTCCGCGGACAGCACGCGGCCCGGACGCAACAGCAGTGATGCGCCGTCGAAGTTGTAGAAGCCGAGCGCGGACGATTTCCATTGCCGGCCGGCGCGTGCACGGAACTTTGCGCGGTTGATTTCGGCGTAGGCAGCCACGACATCGAACGGATCGTCGGCTTGCGGCCAGAGGTCGGTCCGCTCGCCGGCCGAGAGACGGCCGCGAAACTCGCCGTAGAGCCGAACGCCCGTGCCCAGCCCCCACACGTTGACGTTCAGGTCCTGCGTGACCGGCACCATCCCCACCTTCTCGAGCGTGTTGAGCGGCCGCAGCTCGATGTAGCGCGCGGTGGTCACGCCATTGATCCGGATGCCCTGCGCGTGCGCGGCGGTCGCTGCCGCGAGCAGCGCCAGCGTGGCCGTGAGAACCGACTTCCTCATCACTGCTTCTCCCTGGGAATCATATGGCACGACGCGCAGTCACGACCGGGCTTGTGATCCGTCATGTCCGCGTGGCAGCTCAGGCAGACGTTGCGCTGCGTGCGTAACGGTGCCGTCACCTCGTCCTGGTGGCAGCCGGCGCCGCCGCAGCTTTCGTGTGCCTTCGACGTATGCGCCGTCACCTGGCTCGCATCATGGCAGGCGGCGCAGTTGCGCACTTCCTGGTGATGCTCGGTATGGCACGAAGCGCAGTCCTTGGTCACGCGCATGTCTGCGGCCGGCGCGTGACAGGTCATGCACGTCGTGCCGGCATGTTGCTGGTGCTGAAACGAGAGCGTGCGCGTCTGCACGCTGCGCGTTACGGATGTCCGGAACGACAGAGCGCGACGCTGCGGCGTCGCCAGCTTGCCGGCCGTATGGCAGCTGCTGCAGACGTTCAGGTTTTGACGGGAGTGATGGCAGCCGGTACAGTCCGCTGCCACCGTGATCTTCACGGCGCCGTGCCCGTCCTCGCGCTCATGACAGGTCAGACACGCGATCGGTTCGTGCGGCTTGTGCTTGAACGGCGGCTCGGCCGTAGCCGCGGTGGTCGCGCCGAGCGCGAGCAGCGCCGCCGCACCGACGATCCTCGCGCGGGCCAGCTTTATTCGCATCATCGCAGAATTGCAGACAATAGTCATAGGTTACGTGCCCGTGTCATGGGCAACGCCGATACCGAGTGGCAGATTCGGAAAAGGCCTTGCGGGACGCAGAAAAACACGACTTTTGCAGTTGTGCTGGCGGGCGAAATGTCGTCGGCGGGGTGCTGGAGCAGGGACAATTTGGGACATATTGTTGCGGGGCGTGAAGCCAATCGGAAAAACGGGGGACACAGTGGAATGCGGAGGGCGTGCGTGAGCAAAGGCGTGGTCGTTTTCCTGGCGGGATTGGTGCTGGCCGGCTGTCAGGAGCATGAGTTCCATCCGCCCGACCAGGGCGAGCGGGTGGCAGCCGCAGATTCGGCGTATTCGCCGGCCATGTTCGATAGCATCAAGTGGGCGAGCGACAGCGCGCGCGTCGAGGAAGGCAACGAAGTGTTCGCGGCGCGCTGCGACCGCTGCCACGGCCCGCTCGGCGAAGGCGGCACCGACTACGCGCGCGAGCAGGGACTCGAAGTGCCTTCACTGGTGCGCGCGGACTGGCCGTACGCCGACCACGATGCCGTGCGGCACCGCATCTTCACCGGCCATCCCGCAGGCATGCCCATCTGGGGGATGAGCAGTCTCACGTTGCGGGAGATCGATGCGGTTACCGCGTATGTGGTGGAGGTGCTGCGGACGCGGCAATAATAGGAAGCGGGGAGCGGGTTCGCCGGCGCTGGCGCGGAGGGCTGGATTCGGGAGGCGGGA
>CBJLQC010000295.1:0-4206 GCA_966424955.1 uncultured bacterium
GGCTGGGCGCGTTCCTGACCGGCAACTTCGGCTATTCCTTCGCACAGAGCCGTCCGGTTTTCGATGTGCTCATGGACGCACTCCCCAACACGCTGATACTGACCGGCATCGCGCTCGCGCTGGTCTTCATATTCGGCGTGCTGATCGGCGTCATCCAGGCGGTGCGGCAGTATTCGCTGCTGGATGGCTTTCTCAGCATCACATCGCTCTTCTTCTATTCGATGCCGCCCTTCTGGCTCGCGCTCATGCTGATGCTGATCTTCTCGCTGAAATTCCACGAGTGGAACCTGCCGTTCGCGCTGCCGCCCACCGGCATCACCAGCGTGGATTATGAATTCATGACGGCGGGCCAGAAGGTAATTGACCGGATCCAGCATCTGGTCCTGCCGGTGGCGACGCTGACTCTCGCGCTGGCCGCGGGCGTGTCCCGGTATACGCGCGGCCAGATGCTCGAAGTGATACGGCAGGACTACATCCGGACGGCCCGCGCCAAGGGATTGCCGGAGCGGCGCGTGATCATGAAGCACGCTCTTCGTAATTCCATGATCCCCGTGATTACCTTGCTGGGCCTGTACCTGCCGTTCCTGTTCAGCGGCGCGGTGTTCGTGGAAGTGATCTTCGCGTGGCCCGGGATGGGGCGCGTCATCTTCGATGCCATCTTCCAGCGTGACTACCCGCTGGTCATGGCGACCAGCTTCATCTTCGCCGTGCTCGTGGTGCTGGGGAATCTCCTGGCCGATGTGCTCTACGCCGTCGTAGACCCGCGCATCCGTTATGACTGAGCAGCCGCGCCGCTCGACCATTGTTGCATCGGCGCTGCTGCCGGGTGCCGGTCAGCTGCTGGCCCATGCCCGGACGCGCGGCCTGCTGCTGCTGCTCGCGTGGGGCGCGCTGCTCGGGCTGCTCTTCTTTGCGCGGGGACGCATCGCCGCGCTCGGGCAGACCGGCACCCTGGATGACTACGTGGCCGTCATCAGCCTGATCCTGTCATTGCTGCTGGTCTGGGCCTTCGCCTTGTACGATCTCACCCTCGCGCCCCGGCGGCGCGCCGAGCAGGGTGACTCGCAATGGCGCATCGCCTCACGCCACTTCCAAAAAAGCCGGATCGCGCTGGCCGGACTGCTGGTCCTGGTGCTGCTGTACCTGGCCGCGCTGCTGGCGCCGCTCCTGGCACCCTATGATCCCATCGCGCAGCGCGACATCGTGCAAACCAGCTACCTCGCGCCGAGCGCGCAGCACTGGCTCGGTACCGACCGATTCGGCCGCGATATCCTGAGCCGCATCCTGTATGGTGCGCGGATTTCCCTGTCGATCGGATTCGTCGCGACTTTGATCAGCGTGACGCTGGGCACGCTGATCGGCGCGCTGGCGGGCTACTTCGGCGGCAAGGTGGACGCGCTGCTGATGCGCTTCACCGACATGGTCCTCGCGTTTCCCAGGCTCGTGCTGCTGATCATGATCGTCGCGCTGTTCAGTCCGTCCATAGCCGTCATCATCACGGTGCTGGGGCTCACGCAGTGGCCGAACACCACGCGCATCGTGCGCGGCGATGTGCTGAGCCTGCGCGAGCGGGAGTACATCCAGGCCGCGCACGCGCTCGGCATGGGGAAGGCGCGCATCATCTTCCGGCACCTGATCCCCAACGTGCTGGCGCCGGTAATCGTCACCGCCACGCTCGGTATCGGCAACACCATCGTGCTCGAGGCCGGACTCTCCTTTCTCGGTCTCGGCGTGCAGCCGCCCATCGCCTCGTGGGGCAACATGGTCGCGGACGGCCGCGACAATCTGTTGGGCGCGTGGTGGGTTTCGACCTTTCCCGGGCTGGTGATCGTCGTGACCGTGCTCGCCTTCAACCTCGTGGGCGACGGGCTGCGCGATGCCCTCGATCCGCGCCTGAGGTCGTGATGGCACTGCTCGAAGTGCGCGACCTGCGTACGTGGTTCCACACCGACGACGGCACCGCCCGGTCGGTGGACGGCGTTTCCTTCGCCATCGCCAAGGGCGAAGTGCTCGGCATCGTCGGGGAGAGCGGGTGCGGCAAATCGGTGACGTCGCTCTCCATCATGCGGCTGGTGCCGAGGCCGCCGGGCGAGATCATGGCGGGCAGCTCCATCCGCTTCCGTGACGAAGAGCTGGTCACCGCGCCCGAGCAGCGCATGCGCGAAATCCGCGGCAACGACATCGCGATGATTTTCCAGGAGCCGATGACGTCGCTCAATCCCGTGTTCCGGATCGGCGAGCAGATCGCGGAAGCGTTGCGCCTGCACCGCGGGATGTCGAAGGCGCAGGCCCGCGCGGCAGCGGTGGATATGCTGCGACTGGTCGGCATTCCCGACCCGGATGAGCGCGTCGATCACTACCCGCACCAGCTGTCGGGCGGGCAGCGGCAACGCGTGATGATCGCCATCGCACTGTCCTGCGAGCCCGACCTGCTCATAGCCGATGAGCCCACTACGGCACTGGATGTAACGATCCAGGCGCAGATCCTCGACCTGCTCGCGGATCTGCGCAAGCGACTGGGGATGGCCATCATGCTGATCACACACGACCTGGGCGTCGTGGCCGAGGTGTGCGACCGCGTGGTCGTCATGTACGCTGGTGAAGTCGTGGAGGAAGGGCCGGTCGTGGAGATCTTCCGTAACCCGCGCCACCCTTACACGCAGGGGCTGATGCAAGCCATCCCGCGACTTGGCCGGCGCGCGGAACGGCTGGCCGTCATTCCCGGCATGGTGCCCAGCGCGACCAACTGGCCACTGGGCTGCCGCTTTCACGCGCGCTGTCCGTACGGCTTCGACGTTTGCGTCAAGCAGCATCCGGAGCTGTTCAGCATCAACGACCAGCACACCTCGCGCTGCTGGCTCGAGGAATATCCGGAGCGGCGCGCCGAGATCGATCGGGCAGGTGGTTATGCCACGGTCGCCGAATATGGGGAGGAACCGCCGGCGGAAGCCTATCACCGCGCCGCCGCGGCGCTGGAAGGCGAGCCGGCACCGGAGCTCGAGCAACCGATGCGCCCGCCTGACGAGCGCAAGGGCAGCGACGCATGAGCGAAGTAATCCTGCTCCCGGCCAAGGGCGACAGCGACCTGGGCGGTCGCACTCTAAACGATGTATCCGCGCCGGCGGACGCGCTGCTCGATGTGCGCGATCTGAAGAAGTATTTCCCGATTCGTAAAGGACTGCTGTCACGCCAGGTCGGCGAGGTGAAGGCCGTGGACGGCGTGACGTTCTGGTTGCGCAAGGGAGAGACGCTGGGGCTGGTCGGCGAATCGGGTTCCGGCAAATCGACGACCGGCCGCGCGATTCTGCGTCTGCATGAGCCAACGCACGGGAGCGCTCATTTCGACGGTCGCAACATCTTCGAGATGAACGAGGACGAGCTGCGCCGGCTGCGACGTCGCGCGCAAATCGTCTTCCAGGACCCCTTCGGCTCGCTCAACCCGCGCCTGACCGTGGGCGATGCGTTGCGGGAAGTCCTCAAGGTGCACCGGCTCGCATCCGGCAACGCCGCGCGCACGAGAGTGAGCGAGCTGCTCGACATTGTAGGCCTGTCCGCAGCGGCCGCCCGCCGATATCCGCACGAGTTCAGTGGCGGGCAGCGCCAGCGCATCGGCATTGCGCGCGCGCTGTCCGTCGAGCCCGAATTCATCATCTGCGATGAGCCGGTGTCCGCGCTCGACGTCAGCGTGCAGGCGCAGGTGCTCAACCTGCTGCAGGATCTGCAGCGGCAACTGGGCCTGGCCTACCTGTTCATCGCGCACGACCTGAGCGTCGTCGAGCACGTGAGCGAGCGCATTGCCGTGATGTACCTGGGCAAGCTCGTCGAGCTGGGTGATGCACAGCAGCTGATCCGCACGCCCCGGCACCCCTACACACGCGCGCTGTTGTCGGCTGTGCCCGAACCCGCCGTGGCCGATCGGAGGTCACGCATCGTGCTCTCCGGCGACATCCCCAACCCAGCCGCGCCGCCCTCCGGCTGCGTGTTTCATCCACGCTGCCAGCATCCACTGAAGGATGCGGACTGCGCACGCATCATCCCGCCTCTCGCGGAAAAGGCACCTGGACAGTTCGCCGCGTGTATCAAGGAACGTTCGCTTCCGAAATCATCGAATTGACCGATCGCGCAACCGAGCCACACCGCGCGGCACACAGATTGAGAAGTCGGTAAATGACGATGAAGCAGAAATTGATCTTCGGCGCCATCGCG
>CBJLQC010000296.1:0-4201 GCA_966424955.1 uncultured bacterium
CGACCCATACGGGGACACGCGATACCGCACTGGCGGGGACATAGACGAGCGTGCCGTTGGTGGCGACATCGAGCACCGCATTCAGATTGCCGATCAGAGCAAATTGCTGGAGCACGGGCACAGGCCGGCCACGAATGGTTCGCGATTGCACGTCGAACGGCACGGCCTGGAGAATTCCGTCGGCCGAGTAGATGAGATGTCCGCTCTCCACGTAACGTGCATGGCTGGCTCCGCGAACGAGAACCTTCCACGTTCCGCTCGGAATGTCGAGGACCGCAATCTGTGGGAGACCACCGGTGTTGGACGTGATCGTGAACAGCACGGCCCGATCGTCAGGCAGGCGAGCCGGTAGTACGTGGTCGCCGTCTCCCTGTTTCGGGTCGGGCTTCGTCAGGACGGTCACTTCGCCGCCGCTCGCTGCGATGCGCTGCAGACCCGTTGTCCCGTTCGCCGTTCCGAAGATGACGGTGTCGTCGGTCATCCACGTGGCGCCGCGCAACGGGGCATCGAGAGACGCGATGGTGATCGGCGCGCCTCCTGAGAGCGAGACTCTCATCAGTTCGTTGCCGCGATCGAGGTAGCCGACCGATTGACCATCGGGTGAGAAGAACGCAGCTCGAATGCTGGTGCCGTTGGCAAGTGGCCGCGGTTCGAGGTCGTCGAGGGCGCGCACCAGAAGCTGCCGCTGACTGTTGTCGACGTACGCGATGCGCCTGCCGTCCGGGGTGATCGCGATGTCGGTCGTTGCCCCGGCACGACCCGCCACCAGGATCGAGGTTCGAACGACGCGCGGCGGGTCAGGCCGCAACACCCACCATGTTCCTGCAGCTGCTGCTGCAGCGACGATTGCGGCGACCGCCGACGTTACTGCGGCGCGACGCAAGAGTCCGGCCCTGCGTTGTTGCGGAGCAGGTGGGGGAACGACGGAGGAGAGGTGCACCGATTCTTCGAGCAGGATCAGTGCGGCCGCCATGTCGCCGCATCGCTGGCGCGCGTCCTTGGCCAGACACCGCCGCAGCAGGACCGTGATCGCAGCCGGCAGTGTCGGCGGCACACGCGTCCAATCCGGTTCCACTTTCAACACGCTGGCCAGCGTGTCAGCGATGTCGTCGCCTTCGAAGGCACGCTTGCCGGTCAGCATTTCGTAGAGCACGCAGCCGAAGGCCCACACGTCGGAGCGTTTATCCGCGGCTCGCCCCCTGGCCTGCTCCGGTGCCATGTACGCGGCAGTACCAAGCAAGGCTCCTACGCCCGTCATCAGCGCCGGACTCGTAATCGTCGGCGACAGCGATGTCGTCGGCATCACACGCTCGGACTGATCGCCAAGCTTGGCGAGTCCGAAGTCGAGCACCTTTACGTCGCCCGCGGCGGTGAACGCAACGTTCGAAGGTTTCAAATCGCGATGCACGACGCCCTTGTCGTGCGCGGCCTGGAATGCGAGCGCAATCTGACGTGCGATGCCGCAGGCTTCGTCAAGCGGCATCGGGCCGCGCGCGATGCGAGCGGCGAGCGTTCCGCCTTCGGCAAGTTCGAGGACCAGAAAGCGCGCATCCGGGAGTTGTTCGAGTCCATAGATGGCGCCGATGTGTGCGTGATTGAGCGAGGCGAGTAGCTGTGCCTCGCGTTGAAAGCGCGCGACACGTTCGGGGTCATCGGCAAGCGCCTGCGGCAGCAATTTGAGAGCGACATCACGGCCGAGTGTCAGATCTCGCGCGCGATAGACCTCGCCCATTCCGCCTGCACCGAGCAGTGAGAGGATCTCGTACGAGCCGAGGACAGTGCCTGGGACCATTGGAGAGGTCGGCCGGTCCGAAGGACCGGCCCTACGATCGTAGTGCCGCGCTGTGATGGCAGGGCACGTCGTTTTGGACGTGCCTCAATTCAATGCGAAGACGAACAAGTAGCTCGAATTTTCCAGCTTGTCCCAGTTCACCGGGTGCAGGTGCCGTCCGCCGGCCTGCACGGCGAGATACTGTTTCGGGCCGATCGAGTACGTGACTGGCGCGCCTTTGAGCGGCGTGCCGACGTTGAAGCGCCACAACTCTTCGAGGGTCTCATCGTTGTAGGCGACCACCCAGCCGTCCTGCAGGGCGGTGAACACCAGACCGCCCGCGGTGGCCAGCGCGCCTGAGCGAATCTCGATTTCAGTGATCGCCTTCGCAATCACCTTGTGATTCACTGCGTCGAACGCGGTGAGCGAACCGTAATAGAGATCGCTGCTGTACTGCCGCTGCTGGCTCGTCTTGTTATCGATGCCGCCATCCTTTGACAGCACACCGACCGCGGCACCGTTCTGGGAGAAGCAGCCTTCAGTGCCCACGCCGTACGCAATCTTCTTCACCGGATTGTAGGCCATCGGCTGATGCGCGACGCCGCCGTGCCAGGTCGGGCACGTGCGTTTCTTCGGATCGCCTCGCAGCGCGCGCGCCGCGGGGTTGTAGACCTGCACGTCGAGCTTCGGGTTGTAGTCAACCGGCTTGCCGGTCTCCTGATCGATGCCTTTCGTCCAGTTGAGATCGTTGACGTACTTCTCGGCAGCGATGAATCGTCCGTTGGTGCGATCCACGGTATAGAAGAATCCATTGCGCGCGTAGTGGCCCACGACCTTCCGCGCCCTGCCGCCAATCGTCGTGTCGTAGAGCATGAACACGCCGGCCTCGTCGTAATCCCACGAGTCGCTCGGCGTGTACTGGAAGTACCACGCCATCTTGCCGGTCGCGACGTTCAGCGCGACGACGGAGTTGGTGTAGAGGTTGTCGCCGGGGCGGAACTGCGGGTCGTAGATCGGGACGGGATTGCCGGTGCCGAAGATGTAGAGGTTCTGCGCCGCATCGTACGAGCCGGTCTGCCACACGCCGCCGCCGCCGGTCTTCCACGCGTTGTGATCGTCTTTCCATGTCTCGCTGCCTGGCTCGCCCGGCTTCGGCACCGTGTACCAGCGCCACAGTTCGTTGCCGGTATTGACATCGAGCGCGGCGACCCAGCCGCGCGTACCGGCATCGCCGGCGCCGTTCTGGATGAGGACCTTGCCGTCGGCGACGAGCGGCGCTGCCGAGAGCCGCTCCTGACCGCCGAACTCGTTCTTCCCGGCGATCTTCTTGTCCCAGATGATCTCGCCGTTGTCACGATTGATGGCGATGACGCGGCCGTCCGGCAGATTCGCAATTACCTTGTCTTCCCATAGCGCGATGCCGCGGGTGCGTGAGGTGTTGCCTTCGTGTGGGACACCCGGGTCAGCGACCCACGCGAACTTGCCGCGATTCGGATCGCGCGCGTCGATCTTGTAGATCGTGCCCCAGCCGTCGCTGGTGTACATGAACCCGTTGTCGATGAGCGGGTTGATCTCGTTCTCAGGGCCGTTCTGCCCGACGTCCTGCATTCCGCCGAGCGCCATCGCCCACACCATCCGCATGTTTTTCACGTTCTCGCGGTTGATTTGCGTGAGCTTCGAGTAGCGCAGCGAGCCGTAGTCGCCGTTCATGAGCAGCCAGTTCTGCGGCTCGTTGGCGGCGTTGATCAGGCGGTCCTTGTTGACCGTCAGCGAGTAGTGCGCGGTAAGCGTGGCGGCAGCCGCGATAAAAGCGGCGGCACAAGCGAGCGTGGTCAGCCTTCGCGGATGATGGCGCATGGATGGGCCCTCTTCGTGAGTGGGGCCAATACTACAACAGCCTCCGGGGAGCGCACTCCGCTGTCACGGATCAACACAGAGATACACAGAGCACACAGAGCCGGGGCGGCGGCCCTCCGGGCCGCCACGGGGCTGAGGTGAAACCGGGATGCATGAATGCCCGTCTCTTTCACTGAGGCATTCATGCATCCCGGTTTCACCTCAGTCCCCTGCCACGCGTAGCGCGGCGCCCCGCCGATCCGGTGCCGTGACCCTGGTCGTATTTCTCTGTGGTCTCTGTGTTGGAAACCCTCAGTGGCCTCGCGGTCTTCCGTGATCGACACCTTCTTTTCCGCGGGTTAGGATCAAAAGTCTTGCCCGCGAAGGCAGGGCTTGCCTGATGCCGAAATCAATCAGTCACTATCAGATCACCGGCACGCTCGGCGAAGGTGGTATGGGCATTGTCTATGCAGCCTGGGACGATCGCCTGCATCGCGCGGTCGCCCTGAAGACGATCCGCGCGAATGTGTCCGACCCGGCTGCCACTGAACGGCTCCGGCGCGAGGCGCGCGCCGCGGCACGGGTAAATCATCC
>CBJLQC010000297.1:0-4170 GCA_966424955.1 uncultured bacterium
GTTACGGCTGCTCCCGCGATGACGGCGCTATG
This sequence comes from uncultured bacterium, assembly GCA_966424955.1. Taxonomy (GTDB): domain Bacteria; phylum Gemmatimonadota; class Gemmatimonadetes; order Longimicrobiales; family RSA9; genus CBJLQC01. The sequence goes on from CBJLQC010000297.1 coordinate 33, forward strand.
AAGAAAGTCTCGTCGTTCCATGCGCGTGAAAGTAAGGGGTGGATTGGGCTACGGGGAGGCTCCGCAACTCATTGTCCGCTCGGGCGAAAGACCTTGCGTGAAGCGGCGTCGCATTGCACCGCGGGATTGAAATCCGCGAAAACGCCGTCCCGGTTCTCCGACCACGCCCAGACGTGCAGATACCAGATCTTCAGATTGTCCTCGTGCTTGAGCCGCTGCCCCATGAGCACGGGCGCAACCGAATCGCGCGGCCAGGCGCGGTAGGGCACGATGAACTCGACGCCGTTCAGCCGATACGCGCCATCCGGCATGCGCTCGTACAACAGGATTTCCGGTTGGTCGAGCTCGACGGCCGCGTCCACATACCGCGGGTTGAGATGATGATATCCCATGGCGCCGTGGTGCTCGTGGACCAGGCAGTCGGCCACCGTGCGCGCGTAGCCCGCCGCGACGGCCGCGTCCAGCTGCCGGAACGGCTGCGTGGCGGCGCGCAGGCGCGCGAGGTCGCGGCGCACCTGCGGATCGGGCGCGGCGCTCACGCGCCCTGCGCTCCTGCCGCAGGCGGCCAGCCAGAGCACACCAGCCAGCAATACCAGGAACCTACGGACGGCTGGCTTTCCCATATCGTGCCTGCTTCAGCGCGCCGACGTGACCGGCGGTGTCGCTTGCCTCCCCTGTTCGACGATGCGCGCTACATCCTCCAACAACTTCCGCGCGTCGTAGACGATGCCATCCTTGATCGTGTATTTGATGCCGCCCACCGTGACCGGCTTGCCGTTCGCATCCAGCCGCACGGTGCCGATGCCGTACAGCACCTTCAAATTGTGCAGCGGATTTTCCGGCACGACGATGAGGTCCGCGAGGTTGCCGGCACGCACGATCCCGAAGTCGGGCAGCCGCCCTTTCGGCTTCATCAAAGTCTCGGCGCCGCACAAGGTGGCGGCCCTGATGACCTCGAGCGGATGGAAGCCGGCTTCCTGCAGCAGCTCCAGCTCACGGATGTAGTCGAAGCCGTACAGCTTGTAGATGAAACCGGAATCACTGCCCGTGCAGACCTGGCCGCCCCGGTTCTTGTATTCATTGAGGAACGCCATCCACAGCCGGTAGTTGTTCTTCCACTCGATCTCATCCGCGGTCGTCCAGTCGAACCAGTACGACCCATGGCTTTCGCGACTCGGCTGATAGAACTGCCAGAGTGAGGGCAGCGTGTAGCGCTGGTGCCAGTCCGCGTTCTTCGCGCGCATGACATCGCGGCTGGCCTCGTAAATGGTCATGGTCGGGTCGAGCACGAAGTCGAGCTTCAGCAGCTCGTCCATCACGGCGTTCCACTTCTCGCTGTAGGGCGCCGCCGCCTGCTTCCACAAACGGCCGGCCTGCGCGAAACGATGGTACTCGTCGTTGTAGTTGTAGTCGCTGGGAAAGTCCTGTACCGTGCGGCCGTCGAACAGCGCTTCCGGCAAGCCGTACCAGTGCTCCATCGAGCCCAGCCCCAGGCGGGCGGCATCCAGCACGTTCATGCGCGCGACGCCGCGCTGATCGAGATGCGCCTGCGAGCCGAGCCCGTGCTGCTTCGCTTCGTCGAGCAGCGCGGCCATGATCTCGGGATCGTGCGAGCCGAGCTTGAGACCATCGACCCCCTTCTTCGCGGCCCATTGCACATACGCCCGTGCCTTGGCGGGCGAATCGATCGGGCCGTTCGGCCACCCCGCGCCCGGCCGGACATACACGAACACGCGCGGCGCGGTGATCTGGTTGGCGGCACTGCGGGCTCGCGACGTGAGCGTCCAATCGACGCCATTGCCGGAGCCCGGATCGCGGATCGTCGTGACGCCATGCGCCAGCCACAGCTTGTAGACGTATTCGGCGCTCGTCGCGCCCAGCTGCGGCGCGCCGCCGCTATGCGCATGCAGATCGATGAAGCCGGGCAGCACGTACATGCCGTGCGCATCGATCTCGCGATCCGCGTCGGCGGGACGACGCTGCGCATTGATGGGCAGTCCGGGCGCGCCCACGCCGCGCACGGCGGCAATGCGATTGTTCTCGACGACGATGTCCACCGGCCCATACGGCGGCGCGCCCGTGCCATCGATCAGCGTCGCGCCGCGTATGATCAGCCGGCGGAAAGGGCCCTCGCCTTCGCCCGCCGGCCGGTCGGGGGCAGGCGTTACGCGGGGCGTGTCCTGCTGCCCGAAGGCGGGCGCAGAACACATCAGCAGAAGCAGAACTACCCAGGCTCGACAGCGCATGGCTGACCTCTCGAGTGATGGAACCTGCGTCAGTTGCCCGTGTCCGCGGTCACCGCCGGCTTGGGCTCCTCCACCGACTGTAGCACATCACGCCAGGAGAACTTCTTCCCCTTGCCGCGCACGTAGTAATCCATCCAGGCCATTTCGCTGACCGATTTCACGTACTGGTTGCGCGCGTCCGGAATGCCGTGCGTGTTGCCGGGATACATGTACAGCTCGGTCGGCACGCCCAGCTTCTTGAGCGCCATGTGCAGCTCGACCGATTGCGGACTCGGCACACGCGGATCGCCCTGCACCACGTGGATCATGGTCGGCGTCTTCGCGTTGCGGATGTACTTGATCGGCGACTGGTTCCAGTACGCCTCGAAATCCTCGTAGGGCAGCTTGTTGCCGAGATAGAACTGGCGGTTGCGCTGCACATCGCTCTGCGCGTACATGGAGATCCAGTTCGAGGTGCCCGCGCCGCTGCTGATCGCCTTGAAGCGATCGGTGTGCGTCAGGATCCAGTTCGACCAGTGGCCGCCCGCGCTCCAGCCGAAGACGCCCATCCGGTCGGGATCGGCCATGCCCTGCTGGATGAGATGATCGACGCCCGCCATGATGTCGTTGTAACCCGGCTCGAAGTAGTTGCCGACGATATCGGTCTTGTGCTTTTGGCCGTAATTGGTCGAGCCGCGATAGTTCGGCCGCAGGACCAGGTAGCCGGCGCCGGCGTACACCTGCGAGCCGTAGCCGCCATTGAAACCCAGCACATCCGCCGACGCGGGGCCGCCATGAATGGCAACCACGAGCGGATAACGCTTGCCCGCCTCATAACCGACCGGCTTGACCAGCACGCCACCCACCGGCTTGCCGTCGGTGGATGTCCAGGTGATTTCTTCCTCATTGCCCAGCGCGAACGTGCGGACCTGCGGATTGGGGTCGGTCAGTTGCCGCCAGCGGGCGCGATCGGCGACGTCCTTCACGCTCGCCACCGTGAACGTGACGGGCGGTGTCTTCGGATCGGCATAATTCAGGAGGAGCGCACCGGTATCCTCGTCCCGCGTGACGTTGAGCGATGCGCTGACGTTGCTGACCTGCCGTACCGTGTTCTTGGCAATGTCGAGCGCCATCAGCTGGTTGGTCGCGCGTATGCCTTCGTTGAAGTAGATGGTCTTGCCATCATCCGACCAGAACCCGACGGTCACATCGCCGTCGAACGACTGCCCCAGCTTGCGGAACGCGCCATTCCTGTCATCCACGCGGCGCAGATAGACGCGCGCATTGGTCATCGAGTACTTCTCGAGATCGTCCGGCGCGGCAAACGCGATCCAGCGGCTGTCGGGCGAGAAGCTCAGCTGCTGCTCGCCCACTTCCTCGTTGTTCGTAATCCGCTCGATGCTGCCACTGCCGGTCTCCAGCAGGTACAGGTCGGAGTTGATGCCCTGCTCGGTGATGTTGCGCTTGTAGCGGTCGGCCGCGGTGCCGCGGAACGCGACCCACCTGCCATCGCGCGAAATCTCGAAGTTGGTCACCGTGATCGTCGTGTCGCGCGTCAGGCGCGTGGTCTTGCGGCCGTCCACATCCACCACATAGAGGCTCGACAACGGCGTTTCCGCATTGCGGATGTCGACCGTGAACTTCTTTTCGCGACGCTGCTTCTCATCCGCATCCGCGGTGTCCGCGGTCACGAAATAGATGCGCTTGCTGTCCGGCGCCCATTCCCAGCTGCCGACGCCCGCGGCCTGCCTGGTCAGCTGCACGGTCTTCGCGGAATCCAGCGCGGCGACCGGCAGCAGATAGAGCTGCTCCTCCCCCGTTTTGCCGCTGCGGTACGCCAGCCATTTGCCATCCTCGCTGAACGCGAAATTGCTGACCCCTTCCTTGGCGCTGGTGATTTGGCGCGGCTCCGC
>CBJLQC010000298.1:0-4163 GCA_966424955.1 uncultured bacterium
CCCGCACCTTGTGCACGTGCACCGCACCCCGCACGTCGTAAACACCCGCACCTTGCGCAGGTGCGCCGCATCCCGCACGTCGTAAACACCCGCACCTTGTGCACGTGCACCGCACCCCGCACGTCGTAAACACCCGCACCTTGCGCAGGTGCGCCGCATCCCGCACGTCGTAAACACCCGCACCTTGTGCACGTGCACCGCACCCCGCACGTCGTAAACACCCGCACCTTGCGCAGGTGCGCCGCATCCCGCACGTCGTAAACACCCGCACCTTGTGCACGTGCACCGCACCCCGCACGTCGTAAACACCCGCACCTTGTGCAGGTGCGCCGCATCCCGCACGTCGTAAACACGCGCACTATGGCCGCGTGCGCCCGCCCGCTTCTACCCGTTGACAGCCGTACTGCAGCCATTCCCAGAACAGATCGCAGCTGCCATCCATGCGATACTCGACCGAGCGGATAGCCGGGAATCCGAACACAACCTCGTTGAGATCGTCGAGCAGGATTTGGCTTCCCGCCGAGCTGGAGGCGTTGGGAATGAGCGGGCGCAGATCGTGGAAATCTACGATCGCGTTGCCCGCGCTATCCACCTGCACGTCCCGCAGCGCGTGGCGGGTTGCTTCCGAGAACCAGGTGGTATCGTTGGGCGAGCGCGGTCCGGCCAACCTTGTCTCGAGCGCTGCGCGAAGGGCAGTGGCGGGGTTGCTGGCCACGCGCGCGGTTTCAGCAGGCGTATCGGCCTGCACGTCGGCCGTGCGCCGGTCCGGCGCATCGCAGCTCGCGAGGCTGAGCGCGAACAACACTGCGGGTTTGCATGCTCGATTGAGTGACATCGCGTTCCTGCTGCCGCGCACCTCCGCACGATTGCAGACGCCGCGGCCTGGGTTTATCCTCTCAACATCCATGGGAGCCACCACCATTGCAAATTCCGGCGCGCGTGCGAACACGCGTACCCGCACGACCGGTTACCTTTTCGCCCTCGCGGCGGGCGCCACCTGGGGAACCACCGGGCCCCTGAGCACCGCGCTCTACGCGGAAGGCGCGCAGCTCACGCAGGTCGGCTTCTGGCGTGTGGCCCTCGCCACGCTCGGCTTTGCGCTTTATGCCGTGATCATCAAGCGCGAGATCTTTCGCATCGACCGGGCCGGGCTGCTGCTCATCATCCTCGTGGGCGGCGCGCTGGTCGCGCTCTTCGAGGTGGCCTTTCAATTCGCGATCGCCGGTATCGGGGTGGCCGGCGCCGTCGCGTTGCTCTACACCGCGCCCGTCATCGTGGCCGTGCTGGGCCGCCTGATCCTGAAAGAAGCACTTACGCCACTGCGCATGCTGCTCGCGCTCGTGGTCATGATCGGGGTATGGCTCACCGTCAACGGGAGCGCGGAAGCGGCGGCCGGTCATGCGGCGACGTCGCTCACCTCGCGGCTCGCCGGTATGGTGGGCGGTCTGCTGGCCGCCATCAGTTATACCGGCACGACGCTGCTGGCCCGCTACACCGTGCCCCGCTACGGCGCGACCCGCGTCCTGTTCTACGAATTGCTGGGCGGCACCATTATCCTCGCCCTCATTCTGCCTTTCCTCAGCGGCCCCTTCACGCCGCCCGGCAGCGTCGCCGGCTGGGCCTACATCGCCGCGCTCGGCGTGGGCTCCGTACTGGCCGCCAACTTCTTCTTCTTTGCCGCCGTAAAACGCATCGACGCCGCGCCCACCGCCGTCGCCGCGAGCGTCGAGCCGCTGGTCGGCGCGCTCCTCGCCCTGCTGCTGCTCGGCCAGAGCCTGCTGTGGCTCGGCTGGCTGGGCCTGGCGCTGGTGGTCGCCGGCGTCGCCGGCGGCTACCAGGAGGAGGTCGCGTAAACGCAATAGCGACAACGCTTTTCCGCTATACTTCCCGCCCATCCGACGCCCTCTCCCGTACCCCCGCACCCCTTCACCCCCGCCCGTCCACCGCCCCCTCGACCCCACCTCTTCCAATCCACTTTGTAAGCCCGGTTCTTGTAAGAAACAGCCGTACTCGCACGACTGGTCGGATCACCGCATCAAGCGCAGTATTCGTTGCGCAGTATTCGTTGCGTCGTAGTCGTTGCGCAGTATTCGTTGCGCTTCTTATCCGTTGGGCGGGGCCATGCCGGAACAAAAAAGGGCGGGGGCGGTGCGCGTCGACCGCGCGCGCGTGATCATCGAGGGCGTTCAGCCAGAAATCGATTGCGGTCGTTTCCCAGTAAAAAGAGTGGTCGGTGAGGACGTCGTCGTCGAAGCCGATGTGTTCATCGACGGGCACGAGGCGCTTTCCTGCGCGTTGCTACACCGCAAGAAGGGCTCGCCGCGCTGGCAGCACGCGCTCATGCAGCCGCTGTTCAACGATCGCTGGCGAGCCGCCTTCACGGTTACCGAGCTGGGCCGCTATCAATACACCGTCGTCGGCTGGCACGACCCCTTCAAGGGCTGGGTGCGTGATTTGAAAAAGCGCCTGGACGCGCAGCAGGACGTGACGGTTGATCTGGTGATCGGCGCGCAGCTCGTCGAGGAGACAGTGGCCCGCGTGCCCCGGAACGGTGCCACCAAGCTGCGTGCGGTGGCCGAGCAGCTGCGCGGCGATGTGCCGCGCGCCATCGAGCTCGCGCTGGACGAGCAGCTGGCCACCTTGATGACGCTATACGCAGACCGCGACAACGCCACGCAGTACGGCAAGCAGCTCGAGGTGGTGGTCGATCCCGAGCGCGCGCGCTTCAGTACATGGTACGAGCTGTTTCCCCGCTCCGCCGCGCCGCATGACGGCCACGGCACCTTCCACGATGTCGAAGGCTGGCTGCCCCACATTGCGGCGCTCGGCTTCGACGTCCTGTACTTCCCGCCCATCCACCCTATCGGCCGGGCGTTCCGCAAGGGCCGCAACAACTCGCTCACCACTACGCCCGATGATGTGGGCAGCCCGTGGGCGATCGGCGCGCGCGAGGGTGGCCACAAGGCAATTCATGCGGAGCTGGGGACCCCGGCCGATTTCCAGCGGCTGATGCAGCGCGCACGCGACTTCGGTATCGAGATCGCGCTCGACATCGCGTTCCAGGCCGCACCCGATCATCCGTACGTCAGCGAACATCCCGAATGGTTCCGCAAGCGCCCGGACGGCAGCATCCAGTACGCTGAAAATCCGCCCAAGAAATACCAGGACATCTATCCGTTCGACTTCGACAGTCCGGACGCGCGCGACCTGTGGCGCGAGCTGCGGAGTGTTTTCGAGTACTGGATCGAGCAGGGCGTCCGCATCTTCCGTGTCGATAATCCGCACACCAAGCCCTTTCCCTTCTGGGAATGGTGCATCAACACGTTGAAGGCGAAGTACCCGGACGTCATTTTCCTGTCCGAGGCGTTCACGCGGCCCCGGGTCATGTATCGGCTGGCCAAGCTCGGGTTCACGCAGTCCTACACCTACTTCGCGTGGCGCAACGAGAAGTGGGACCTGACGGAGTACTTCACCGAGCTCACGCAGCCGCCGGTACGCGAGTTCTTTCGCCCGAATCTGTGGCCGAACACGCCCGACATCCTGACCGAAGTCCTGCAGACCGGCGGCCGCGCGGCGTTCACGCTGCGCCTCGTGCTGGCCGCCACCTTCGGCGCCAGCTACGGCATCTACGGGCCACCCTACGAGCACCTGGAGCACGTGCCGCGCGAGCCGGGGAGCGAGGAGTACCTGAACTCGGAAAAGTACGAGCTGCGGTCCTGGGACCTGCACGCGCCGGACTCACTGGCGCCCTTCATTGCCAAGGTGAACCGCATCCGCAAAGAGAACCCCGCGCTGCAGCGCGATCATACCTTGCGCTTCCACAGCATCGAGAACCAGCGGATCATCGCGTACAGCAAGCGCCACGAGCGGAACCTCGTGCTGACCGTGGCCAACCTCGACACCGGATTCACGCAGTCCGGCTGGGTACAGCTGCCGCTTTCCGAGCTGGGCCTCGATGCACAGGAGCCATATCTGGTAGAAGACTTGCTGAATGATCGAAGCTACGAATGGCATGGCGAGTGGAATTACGTCGAATTGAACCCGCAAACGACGCCCGCCCACGTCTTCCGCATCACACTGCCGGAGGCTGCGGAGCATGATTGATGATGAGCTGAGACCGGATCCGCTCTGGTACAAGGACGCCATCATCTACGAGCTTCATG
>CBJLQC010000299.1:0-4155 GCA_966424955.1 uncultured bacterium
CAGCAAGTCCTCGAATGTGTCGAGCTTCCGCGTATTCGACGCTGCCTTCGCCGTAGTCGACCGGCAGATCGCGTATTCGGTCAAGGCGAACGGCAATGTGGGGCTGCTACGCCTGCTCTGCGACGAGGGCGCCGGTGCCGACATCGTCAGCGGCGGCGAGCTGCACCGCGCGCTGCTGGCCGGCATCCCCGCCGAGCGCATTGTCTTCAGCGGCGTCGGCAAGACCGTGGTAGAGCTGGCGGCCGGACTGGATGCGGGCATTTACAGCTTCAACGTCGAAAGCGAAGGCGAGCTCCGCGAGCTGGCCAACCTGGGCGAGACGATGGGCAAGCCCGCGCCCATTGCGCTGCGCGTCAACCCGGACGTCCGGACGGTCACACCGCATCACTACACCGCCACCGGCCACAAAGAAACCAAGTTCGGCATTCCCATCGAACGAGCACGCGAGATTTATCGCTTCGCGCGCGATCATGCCGGATTGCACGTGCGCGGCGTCGATGTGCACATCGGCAGTCAGATCCTGGATGTCGAGCCATACCAGCTGGCGCTGCAGCGGGTACTGGAGCTGGTCGCCGAGCTGCGCAGTGATGGCATCGAGCTGGAATACATCGATCTGGGTGGCGGCTTCGGCGTCTCCTACGAAGGTGGCAGCGAGACGACGGCCGGTGAATTTGCCGCCGCGCTGCTTCCCGATCTGAAGCGCAGCGGGCTGCGCCTGGTGCTGGAGCCCGGTCGTTTCATCATGGGACCCTCCGGCATCCTGCTGACCCGCGTGCTGTACCTCAAGCAGTACGGTGATAAGACGTTCGTGATCACCGACGCGGGCATGAACGACCTGCTGCGTCCGAGCCACTACGCCAGCTACCATCACATCGAAAACGCGGAGCAGCACGCGGGACGGCCGGCGGTCCGCGTGGATGTAGTGGGCCCGATTTGCGAAACCGGCGATTTCCTGGCGCTCGATCGCGAGCTGCACCTGCCCGAGGAAGGCGAGCTGCTGGCCATCCACACGGCCGGCGCTTACGGCTTCTCCATGGCCTCGACGTACAATGCCCGGCCCCGCCCGGCGGAGGTGCTGGTCGATGCCGGGGAACACCGCGTCATCCGCAAGCGCGAAACCTACGATGATCTCGTCCGCGGCGAGATAGAGCTGCTCGATTAGCATGGACACGACCAACCGCATCCTGATCCTCGATTACGGCTCGCAGTTCACGCAGCTTATCGCGCGGCGCATTCGCGAGGAGCGCGTCTACTGCGAGATTCATCCTGGAACGGTCTCCGCGGATTTCGTTCAGAACTGGCAGCCCAGGGGGATCATCCTGTCGGGCGGCCCCAGCTCCGTTTACGACACGGGCGTGCCGCACGTGCAGCCGGAGGTGCTGGAGCTCGACGTTCCCATCCTCGGGATCTGCTACGGGATGCAGCTCATCGCGCATCTGTGTGGCGGCAAAGTCATTCCCGGAATTCGCGAGTACGGCCGTGCCGAGATCCAGATCCTCGATGACAGCAGCGTCTTCGACGGCTTCCAGCCGAGCGAGCGCATCACCGTGTGGGCGAGCCATGGCGATCACGTGGATGCGCCGCCCCCCGGTTTCGTGACCACGGCTGCATCCGAAACACTGCCGGTGGCGGGATTCAGATCGAACGAGCGGCAGATTCACGGCGTCCTCTTTCATCCCGAGGTCGCACATACGCCTCGGGGTGGCGAGATCATCTCGAATTTCCTGTTCGCGATCTGCGGCTGCGAGCCGACGTGGACACCGGGCTCCTTCGTCGAAAACTCGGTTATCAGGATCAGAGAGCTGGTCGGGGACGCGCAGGTCATCTGCGGACTGTCCGGCGGCGTCGACTCGTCGGTCGCCGCCGCCCTCGTGCATCGCGCGATCGGCGACCAGCTCACATGCGTATTCGTGGACACCGGGCTGCTGCGCGAAGGCGAGCGTGAAAGCGTCGAACGCACGTTCCGCCAGCATCTGGGGATACGGCTCGAGGTCGTCGATGCGCGCGCGGATTTCCTGGCCCGGCTCGAGGACGTCGAGGAGCCGGAGGAGAAACGGCGCCGCATTGGCGAGACCTTCATTCGCATCTTCGAGCGCGCCACACAGGAGGCCGGATCGAACGCGCGCTACCTGGTGCAGGGCACGCTTTATCCCGACGTGATCGAGTCCGTTTCCGTGGTCGGCCAATCGGTGACCATCAAGACGCACCACAACGTGGGCGGATTGCCGAAGGAAATGCCGTTCCAGCTCATCGAGCCGTTGCGCGAGCTGTTCAAGGACGAAGTCCGCAACGTCGGACGCGAACTCGGGCTGCCGGAGGAAATGGTGGGGCGCCACCCGTTTCCCGGGCCCGGCCTGGCGATTCGCGTGCTCGGTTCGGTCGATGAGGAGCGCCTGCGCGTGTTGCGGCGCGCCGATGCGATATACCTCGAAGAAATCCGCAGTGCCGGCCTCTATGACGACATCTGGCAGGCGTTCGCGGTCCTGCTGCCGGTGCGCAGTGTGGGGGTGATGGGTGACGCGCGGACTTATGAAAACGTGGTGGCTTTGCGGGCGGTCACCAGTCGCGATGGCATGACCGCCGACTGGTACCCGTTCCCGCACGATGTGCTCGGGCGCATCTCGAACCGCATCATCAACGAAGTACGCGGCGTCAACCGCGTATGTTACGACATCAGCTCGAAGCCGCCCGCCACCATCGAGTGGGAGTAGGCGGCTACTTGCTCTGGGCGATCCCCTCCGCAGTCAGTCTGCGCAGGTAGATGCCGGCGTAGTTCTCATCTATGGCAGCCAGCCGGTTCTCCGGCGAAGCCGCAAATTCCGACGCGCATTGGTCGCAGCGAATCAGCCGCTGCTCGCCCGTGCCGACCAGCCGCCAGTTGCCCACGCAATCGCCATTCGTATGCTGAAGCACTTCCATGATTTCCACCCTCGGTCCCAGCTCATGAAGTGCAATCTCCACGCCACACACGGGCGCCGGAAAAGGGCGGACGCAGACGGATTCTACTCAGTAAGGCAGGGCGGGAACTTCCGTGCCGCGTTCAGCGCCCAGCCGCGCGGTGACCGAATCGAAGACCGCGCTGAGCGCGCTCAGGTCGTTTGCATAAGCGTTGATGAACATCTGCAGCTCTTTGCGGGACGTGCCGTGCTCCTCGAGCACCCGCTGCTTCTGCTCCGGCGTAGTCGCACGCCCTAGCGCCACATAGACATCCACAAACTCGCGCTCGCTGAGCGCCACCGCCGGGCGGTGCCGACCGCCCTGGAAGACGTTGCAGCCCCCCACGGCGAACAACGCAACGACCACGACCCAACGAAGACCGCGCAACGAACCCCCCGCAACGAGTACGGCGCCCACAGGCACCACGACGATGCGCTACGATAAGGAGGGCCGTGCCCCGCCGCCACAGGGCGTTCTCGACTGCCCAAATGGCAGTAAATCGAGGCATGTCAATTGATTAGCAGGTTAGCCAGCGCGGTGGGGCGCCGCGGATCCTCGAGCGATGTTTCCGCCGCCGTATTCGTTGCGCAGTATTCGTTGCGCCTTATTTGTTGCGCAGTCTTCGTTGCGGGGTTTTTACGATGATATCGGGTGATCGCCTTACCATAAAAGCCGCGGAAGCGATCCAGGGTGCTGCCAGCGAAGCGCAGCGCCGGGGCAATCCAGCCGTGGAGGATGTGCACCTGCTGGCCGGGCTGCTGGAGCAGGATGAGACGGTTGTTGTGCCCGTGCTGCAGAAGGTCGGGCTGAATGTGACCCGGCTGCGCGAGCAGCTGGGTGCGGCGCTGGACCGGCTGCCGCGGCAGTCGGGCGGCTCGAGCGCCTCGCTCAGCCGCGAGCTGAACCGCATTCTGGACCTGGCCGACAAGGAGGCGCGCTCCCTCAAGGACGAGTACGTCTCGACCGAGCATCTGCTGATCGCACTGGCCGCGCAGAAGGGCTCGACGACGCGCGACTTGCTGAGCGCGCAGGGTGCGACCGCAGAAGCGCTGCGCGAGGCGATCGAGCAGGTGCGTGGTCCGCACCGCGTCACGGATCAGGATCCCGAAACGAAATACCGCGCCATCGAGCGCTTCACCCGCGATCTGACCGAGCTGGCGCGCCGGGGCAAGATGGATCCGGTCATCGGCCGCGATGAGGAAATCCGGCGGGTGGTGC
>CBJLQC010000300.1:0-4144 GCA_966424955.1 uncultured bacterium
GCTAACAACTTCCGACGTGGCGCATCCGGCACGAGTAGCGCGTCCAGCGCCGTCTTGTGCTTCTGCAGGGCCGCGGTATTGCCGGCAGCCTTGGCGGCCTTCGCGGCGCCCAGCAGCGCGCGGAAGCGGTTCGGCTCGCGCTTCAGCGTTGCCTCGTACGCGACCAATGCATCCGCGGGCTTTCCATGTACCAGCAGGATGTCGCCGAGCAGCTCGCGGGCGGGAATGAGCGGGCCGGGCGTGACCGCGTGCTTTTCGAACTTGTCCTCGAGGTCGGCGGCGGCGCGCGCGGTCTGGAGCGCGGCGTCGTGCTGGCCCTGGGCGTGCTCGACCCACGCGCGCACCGCCAGGCGCTGGGCTTCGATCAGGGTAGCCCAGTACTCGTCGTTCTTTTGCTGTCGATCGGCGACGACGCGCTCGAGCTGCTTCATTGCGGCCTCCGCGCCGGCCACATCGCCGGCGCGCGCAGCGCCCAGCGCCTTGCCGAAGACGCCCACCGCTTCGGCGTGCGTCGGATTCTCCACGACGGGCAGCGCCGCCGCGGCTTGCCAGTTTTCCAGCTCGACGGCGAGCCGTGCGGGCATCGCGGTCGCATTGTAGCCGGCCAGTGCGCCGCCCGGCTGATAGTACGAGTCTTTGCCGGGTGCGAGCCGGGCCACGACGGCACGCGCCGAGTCATCCATGCCGCGCTGCAGGAAGGCGTAAACCATGTAGTCCTGCGCGTGCGACTTCGACGTCGGCGGCTCGAGATCGGCCGAGCGGCGATTCGTCGCGATCGATTCATCCCAATAGCCGAGACGCGTGAAAATGTGCGACGGCATGTGCTGCGCATGCGGCGCGGAAGGCGCGATGCTCGCGTACTGTCGCGCCGCATCCAGTGCGAACGGCGCGAGCTGCGGCACATCGAACGCGTGAATGATGTAGTGCGCGAGCCCCGGGTGGTTCGGTTGCCGCCGGTACAGCTCGGTCAACAGCTCGGCGGCTTTCTTCTGCTGCGCGAACGTGAGGTCCGCCGGCGACGCGTTCGCCACCATGAAGATGCCGTGGAAGATCTTCGCCTCGGTATCGTCCGGATACTTGTCCACGATGCCGCGCAACGCTTCCTCGTACTTCTTCATGCGCGTCCGGTTGTCCAGCTTGTCGTAGTCCTGGAAGAGCGCGACGGAGGCGTCGATGAAGGCGCGATCCCTTTCGTTCTGCGCGCCCACGCTCGCGCCTTTTTCGGCCGCCTGCCAGCCAAGCGCCTGCGCCTGCGCGCCGCTCCCACCCGCGATCGGGTTGGTGAAGTGGGTCATGGCGATGCCCCAGTACGCGATGCCGCACGCGGGGTCCGCCGCGGCCGCCTGCTCGAACGTCTTGCGGGCTTCCGGGAACCAGAACGAGTGCAGCATTGCCACACCCGTGTTCATGTGCTTCTGTGCTTCCGCGCTGCACCCGGTCGCGAACTTGACGTCGCCGACCGTATGGTCGCTGTGTTTGTGCTCCTGGGCAGCCGCGCCGGCGGGCACCAGGACGAGCAGGCTCAATCCGAGCGAGAGCAGGGGCTGTTTCATGGCATCTCCTATTCGCCCAGCAGCTTCCTGGCCCGCGGCGATGCCGGATCGACCAGCTTCTTCACCTCGGCCTGATATTTCGCCGCAACCTCCGCCCGGCCGGCTGCCCCGGCTGCGCGCGCCGCGCCCGCCAGGGTGCGCAGCCGGTTCGGCTCCTTCTTGAGTGTCGCTTCGTACGCGGCCAGTGCTTCGGCCGGCTTCTTGTGCACCATCAGGATGTCGCCCTGCAGCTCGCGCGCGGGAATGAGCGGACCCGGCGTGACCGGGTGCTTCTCCACCGTCTCTTCCTTGTCTGCCGCCTGTGCGGCCAGCGCCATGGCTTCGGCGTGCTTGCCCTCGGCATGCAGCACCCAGGCTTCCGCGGCCATGCGCTGCGCATCGACGACGATCGGCCAATACGGGTCTTTACGCTCGGTCAGCACGCCGACCAGTTTGTTCATGGCCTCGATTTCGGCACGCGCCGGCGCTACATGGCCGAGCCGCGCATGACCGAGCGCGCGAGCGAAGCGCGAAACCGCCTGCACGAACGCCGGCTGGTCCTCGACCACGGCCAGCTCCGCCGCGGCGGCCCAGTCGTCGCGCTCGAGGGCGTAGCGCGCCGGCATCGCGACCGCGTTGTAGTTGCCCAGCGCCACTGCGCCGGTGCCGCTCACACCGGTCGGATTGATGCCGATGTCCATGAAGACCGCACGCGCGGCGTCATCCATGCCTTTCTGCAGGTAGGCGTACACCATGTAGTCGGAGGCATGCGATTTGGCGCCCGGCGTCGGCTCGAGGTCGGCCGAACGGCGGTTCGTCTTGATCGACTCATCCCAGTAACCGAGCCGCGTGAAGGTGTGCGACGGCATGTGCTGCGCGTGCGGCGCGTCCGGGGCAATCTCCGCGTAGCGCCGCGCCGCGCTCAAAGCGAGGGGCGCCAGCGGCGGCGAGTCGAAGGCGTGGATGATGTAGTGGGCGAGCCCCGGGTGGTTCGGTTGCTGCTCGAACAGCCGGTTCAGGATCTCGGCGGCCTTCTTTTGCTGCGCGAACGTCAGGTCCGTGGGCGGAGCGTTGGCTACCATCCAGATGCCGAGGAAGGTGGCGGTCTCGTTGTCCCGGGGATCCAGCTCGTTCAGCTTGCCGAGTGCCGCCTGGTAGGCGCGCATCCGTGTCCGGTTATCGACCGTGGCATGGTCGCGGTACAGCGCCATGGCGGCATCGATGTAGCCCTGATCGCGGGCGTTCCGGCCGCCGATCGTCACCGCTTTCTGCGCCGCCGCCAGCCCGGCCGCATTGCCTTCGGCGCCCGGTCCGCCCCCGAACGGATTACCGAAATGGGTAAGGGCAACGCCCCAATACGCGACGCCACAGGTCGGGTCCGCGGCGGCCGCCGATTCGAAGGTGCTGCGCGCTTCGCTCATCCAGAAGGAGTGCAGCATGGCGACTGCCGTGTTCATGCGCTTCTGTGCTTCGGCATTGCAGCCGGTCGTGAACTGGACGTCGCCCAGGGTGTGGTTGTCGGAATGCTTGTGGTCCTGCGCCCGCAGGGCGGCAGGCAGTAGCAAGGCTGCGCCGAGCGCCAGGGGAACGAGGGGGTATCTCATGATGAGCTCCAGCAAAGGGGGACACCTCTAAATAGATGAGGAGCCCGGTCTTCGCAACCCGCTTCCCGCGCCGTACATTACGCGCATGACGGCTTCTGAAATTCGACAAAAATTTCTCGATTATTTCGAGCAGAACGGGCACACCGTGCGCCCCAGCTCGAGCCTGATACCGGCGGACGACCCGACGCTGCTCTTCACGAACGCCGGGATGGTGCAGTTCAAGCGTGTCTTCCTGGGCGAGGACCGTCCCGGCTACGTGCGCGCGACGACGTCGCAGAAATGCCTGCGCGTCAGCGGCAAGCACAACGATCTGGAGGAAGTCGGCGCGACGCCCCGGCACCACACGTTTTTCGAGATGCTCGGCAACTTCTCCTTTGGCGACTACTTCAAGCGCGACGCCATCCGGTTCGCCTGGGAGCTGCTGACCGAAGGCTATGGCCTGCCGCCCGAACGGTTGTGGGCGACCGTGCACCATACCGATGACGAGGCCGCCGGCCTCTGGCGCGAAGTCGCCGGACTGCCACCCGAGCGCATCGTCCGGCTCGGCGACAAGGACAACTTCTGGCAGATGGCGGAGACCGGGCCGTGCGGACCCTGCTCGGAGATCCACTACGACCGGCGCGCGCGGCCGGGCACGCCGCTCAGCACCGACGCGTTCATGGCCGCTACCGACAGCAGCGACATTCTCGAGTTCTGGAATCTCGTGTTCATGCAGTACGATCGCGCGGCCGACGGCACGCTCACACCGCTGCCGGCGCCCTCCATCGACACGGGCATGGGGCTGGAGCGGCTGACCATGCTGCTGCAGGGCGTGGACTCGAACTACGAGACCGATCTTTTCACGCCGCTGATCGAGCGGGCGGCACAGGCCATGAACCGGCCGTACGACAAGGATGCCCCCGCCGGCGTTTCGTACCGCGTCCTCGCCGATCACGCGCGCGCGGTCGCCTTTCTGATGGCCGACGGCGTGTTCCTCCTGGTCGACGCCGCCGAGGGGCCGCTGCCGCA
>CBJLQC010000301.1:0-4133 GCA_966424955.1 uncultured bacterium
GGCCTTCGCGGCCGGCGTGATCGCCACCTTCGTGTTCCACCAGGGTGGCCTGGCACTGCTCAATGAGCTGGGCCTGACCAGCCGCGCGCCGTTCAACATGACGCCGACCTGGCCGCTGCGCGTGCCCGCGGTCTTCTCGCTGGCGTTCTGGGGAGGCATTTGGGGGATAGCGCTGGCATGGTTCCTCGGCACCAACAAGCGCGGCTGGTATGCGCGCGCCCTCATCTTCGGCGCGCTGCTGCCGACGGCCGTCGCGCTGTTCGTCGTCGCGCCGCTGAAAGGACAGCCCGTCGCGGGCGGCTGGGACCCTCAGCTAATCCTGGGCGCGGTCATTCTCAACACGCTCTGGGCTCTCGGCACCGCTCTCCTCTACCGAACCCTGGCGCGCTGAATTCGGGCCGGGATCGCCGTCCGGCTGCTTCTTCGGGTTCTCGTGCGGCGCGAACTGGGCGCGACGCTCTTCACTCGGCGGCGCCGGCGGGTTCTTGCTCTTGTCTTTCATGGAGGACCTCATGTTCTGGTCCGGCGATTCTGTGCAAGGGACGTACTCGGGGATGGCCGCTGAGAGCGCGGAGAACGCGGAGGCATCGCGATCGCCGCCTGCCCGGTGCGCTGCGGGCGTTTTTTTTGATGTAAAACAGATAAAAAGTCTTGAAATTGTTAGCTGATTCCTGCGGAAACGCCGTGATGTCAACTCCGCGTTCACCGCGTTCTCCGCGGCTATGGAAAGAACCACCACGAAGCAAAGAGCAGTATGGAAGCCCCCAACCTGATCACCATCAAGGGCCGCGGCGCCGCCGAAAATCCGGCCAACCGCTTCGAGCCGATCGAGTACGTGCCGGACCTGGACGTCTACGATCCGGACGAGGAGCCGGCGCCACGCACACTGGTGTTCCGTGACACCACGAAGCACATCATCGCGCGCAACAACAGTCCCGACGTCGGCTTCGAGTTCAGCATCAATCCCTATCGCGGCTGCGAGCATGGCTGCATCTACTGCTACGCGCGTCCGACGCACGAGTATTTCGGTTTGTCCGCCGGGCTGGATTTCGAGACGAAGATCTTCGCCAAGCCGGACGCGGCCGTGCTGCTGCGCAAGGAGCTGTCCGCTCCCAAATGGCGGGGCGACCTGATCGCGATCAGTGGCGTGACGGATTGCTACCAGCCGCTCGAGCGGAAGCTGCAGATTACGCGCAGCTGCCTGGAGGTGCTGCTCGAGTTCCGCAATCCAACGGCGCTCATCACCAAGAACCACCTCATCACGCGCGACGTCGCTGTGCTGCGCGAGATGGCTGCCTACGATGGCGTGGGCGTGAGCGTCTCGGTCACGTCACTGCGCAACGAAGTGCAGAGCGTCATGGAGCCGCGCACATCGGTGCCGGCCCGTCGCCTGGCGGCCATCGAGACGCTGTCGCGTGCGGGCGTGCCGGTGAATGTCATGGTAGCGCCTGTCGTCCCCGGCCTGACCGATCACGAGATACCAGCCATCCTGCAGGCGGCCCGTGATGCCGGGGCGCGCAGTGCCGGGTACATCACGCTGCGGCTGCCGTTCGCGGTCAAGGAGCTGTTCGAGCGGTGGGCCGAGCGGCATTTCCCGGATCGCAAGGACAAGATCCTGAACCGCGTGCGCGAGCTGCGCGGCGGCAAGCTCTACGATCCTACCTTTGGTGTGCGCATGCGCGGCGAAGGCGTATTCGCCGACCAGATCGAAGCTCTTTTCGACGCCGCGTGCCGCAAGCTCGGCCTGAACGAGTCCCGCTTCAGGATTTCCGGCGCCGCTTTCCACAAGCCCAGCACCTCATCGCAGCTCGGCCTGTTCGCGTAGGCGGAGTTGCTTCAGGGCTCTCAAGCAGGGTAACCAGGTCAACGCGCTTCGGCTATTTACATCGCAGAGGAGGCCGCTGCTCCGGCGGATTGGGCTTACGACCAACCCATCGAAGATCCAGGCGTGTGGAT
The DNA here is from genome assembly GCA_966424955.1 of uncultured bacterium. Taxonomy (GTDB): domain Bacteria; phylum Gemmatimonadota; class Gemmatimonadetes; order Longimicrobiales; family RSA9; genus CBJLQC01. The sequence goes on from CBJLQC010000301.1 coordinate 1,957, forward strand.
CTTGTTAATTAAAATCGTCAACACGCTGGTTGCACCGCAGCGTTATCGCCAGCCGGATGCGTGTGACCCACGGCCTCCTCTGCGATGAAAAGCATCAGAAGCGTAAGCAGCTCGCTACCGTGCTCGAGAGCTGTACGCCGGTGTTATTCGATCGCCGCGCCGTCGGCGGCCGCGCATACGTACACGTTGGGCTGCAGCTCGTACGCCGCGCGATATGCCGCGGCCACCTCAGCGGTAAAGGTTGGCAGGTGGGCCTGCTCGACCAGCGCGACAGCGCAGCCGCCGAAGCCCGCTCCCGTCATGCGCGCGCCGTAGCAGCCGGGCTGCTGCCGCGCGATTTCGACGATACCGTCCAGCTCGCGGCTGGAGACTTCGAAGTCATCCCGCAGGCTGGCGTGGCTTTCATCCATCAACCGGCCCATTCGCTCGAGGTCACCCGCCGCGAGCGCGTCGGCGGCCGCCAGCGTGCGCTCGTTCTCGGTGACGACGTGGCGCGCCCGCTTGCGCATCAGCTCGGGCAGACGTGCGGCGCGCGCGCCGAACTCTGCGCTGTCGACGTCACGCAGCGCGGGCACGCCCAGCAACTGCGCGGCCGCGTGGCAGCTCGCGCGCCGCTCGTTGTAAGCGGAATCGACCAGTCCGCGGCGGGTGGCCGTATCCAGCACGACGAAAGCGGCGTCGCCGGGAAGTGATACCTGGCGCGTGTCCAGGGTGCGACAATCGAGCAGCAGCGCGTGCCCGGCCTGGCCGGATGCGGAGATCATCTGGTCCATGATGCCGCAGTTGACGCCGACCCATACGTTTTCCGCGCGCTGCGCGCGCAGCGCCATGCGCGGCGCATCCCACGGGATATGATTGAGCGAGGCGAAGGCACGCGCGGCGGCCAGCTCGATGGCGGCGCTCGACGACAGGCCGGCGCCAATCGGCACATCGCCGGCGATCACGCCCTCGCAACCGGTCAGCTCGTATTCCTCGGCCAGCACCAGCGCCATGGCCTGCACGTACCTGATCCAGCCGCCGCTGGAGGCCTCGCGCGTGCGCAGGTCGAACGTGTCGTCTTCACCGAAGTCGATGGAGTAGAGATCCACGGTTCGGTCGGTGCGCGGGCGCACGGCCAGCCAGACCGCGCGGTCGATGGCCATGGGCAGGACGAACCCGTCGTTGTAGTCGGTATGCTCGCCGATCAGGTTGACGCGGCCGGGCGCGCGTGCGACCAGCGCCGGCTCGGCGTGATAGCGCTCGCGAAACGCGCTGAGTACTGCCGCTCTCATCGCGTGGTCTCGAGGTAATGCCGATCGGATTGCGCGCGCAGCTGTGCGGCCGCCTGCTCGGGCGTCAGGTCGCGCTGCGCCTCGCCCAGCATTTCGAAGCCGACCATGAATTTGCGCACGGTGGCCGAGCGCAGCAGCGGCGGATAGAAGTGTGCGTGCAGCTGCCAGTGCGCGTGGTCGCCGTCGTCGAAGGGCGCGCCATGCCAGCCCATCGAATAGGGGAATGATGTGGCGAACAGGTTGTCGTGGCGCACCAGGACCTGCTTCATGATCGCGGCCAGCGCATCGCGCTGCGTTGCGGACAGCTGGTCGAAGCGCGCGACCTGTAAGCGCGGCAGCAGCAGAATCTCGAACGGCCAGGTCGCCCAGTACGGAACGACCGCGAGCCAATGGTCGTTCTGCACGACGATGCGTTCGCCGCGCGCGGATTCCTCCTGCGCGTAATCGAGCAGCAGCACGCGGCCGGTCCGCTCGTGATAGAGTTCTTGCTGCGTCGCTTCCTTCAGCGCTTCGGTGGGCAGCTCATCCAGCGCCCAGATCTGGCCGTGCGGGTGCGGGTTCGAGCAGCCCATCAGCTCGCCCTTGTTCTCGAACACCTGCACCCAGCGGTAGCGCGCGCCCAGCTCGGCCGTCTGGGCGGCCCACGCGTCGATGACGGTGCGTATCCCACCGGCCGGCATCTCCGCGAGCGTGAGATCGTGGCGCGGCGTGAAGCAGATGACGCGGCAGGTGCCGCGGATGCCTTCGGCGCGCAGCAGTTCACCCGGTGCCACGGGTGCCGCGGCATCGGGCAGGACGGCCGGAAAATCATTGGTGAAGACGTAGGTGCCCTGATAATCAGGATTGCGCTCGCCGTGCGCGCGCTGGTTGCGCGGGCACAGATAGCAGGCAGCGTCGTAGCGCGCG
>CBJLQC010000302.1:0-4133 GCA_966424955.1 uncultured bacterium
GTCCGGCGGCGAGCGGCAGCGGGTGGCACTGGCCCGGGCCCTGGTCCGCCAGCCCAAGGTGTTCCTGCTCGACGAGCCGCTCTCCAACCTGGACGCCAAGCTGCGCGCCAGCGCCCGCGACGAGCTCAAACGCTTCCAGGCCGAGGTCGATTTCGATAACCTGCGACTCGACTGATTCCGTCGATTCGGTCGCCGCGGGCTCCGCCGCGGCCTCGACGGGCTGCGGCTCCGGCTGGGGCTCGGGTTGGACGGCCTCCGCCTCGGCCTGTGGCGCGGGCTCGGAGGGCACGAAAGGTGGTGCGATACGCGCTTCCCTCGTGGCTGTGGGCCGCTCCGGAAAGCGGCGCGTGGTTGCGGGCGGCATGAACGAGCCCGTGCGTGCGGGGGAATCCCCCTTTAGTGCGTCCATCGGCAGCGATATTAGGGCGTGGCCTGAGCTAGTGCCAGTTCCCTATGGCAACGCCCACGCCCAGGTAGATATTCCGACCGGGGGCGGGCTCGAAGTAGCGCGCGCCCGCCGCGTTGATCACCACCGAGCTGAAATACTGCTCGTCGAACAGGTTGTTCAGCCCGACAAACGGCTGCCACCGGGTGCCGGCCAGCCGCACCGTGCCCCCCGCACGCAGATCTACCACCGTGGCCGCCGGCGACCGCGAATCCGCCGTATTGCCGTCCGATGAGTAAAAGCTGCTGGTGTGCTCCAGCTCGGCTTCCACGAACGCGGCTGCGGGCGTCCAACCGATACGCGTTGCCCAGTGATGCGGCGGCACCCCCGGTAACCGGTTGCCGTCGAAGTCTGCGTCGGGAAGGCCATCATCGAGGAACGTGAAATCACTCCACGTATACGACGTCGCAACGCGCAGATCCGCGGTGAGCGCGAGCTGCGCGGCGCCCTCGATCCCCTGCTGCCGCGTCTGGCCGGCGTTACGGAAAAACTCGCGGCCATCGCCGCCGGCGACCTGGAAGGGCACGAGGGCGTCCCGTACGCGCGTGTGGTAGGCCGACAGCTCGAGCTGCCAGGCGCGGCGCTGCGCGCGCAGCCCCAACTCGTACGACACCGAACGCTGCGGATCGAGATCGTTCATGCCCGTGCCGGCCGGGTTGTTGATCAGCTCCGTCGTAGTGGGTGTCTGAAAAGCGGTGCTGATGCTGCCGAACGCGGTGACCGCCTCCGCAATGCGATAGGTCGCGCCCAGCATCGGACTGAGCGCGGTCATGCTGCGCTGGCCGGAATCGTCGCGGCCGTCGCCCAGAAACCGATCGTCGATCGAGAAGCGCGTGTGGTCGTAGCGCAGCCCGCCGGCGATCGTCCAGGCCCGCGACACCTCGGCACTCAACCTGAGGAAGGGACCGAAGTTCGTAATGCGATCGGTCTGGTCGCGTGCGCGCGTGCTTCCGGGCTCCCCTCCCACGTTGTCGAATTCCTCGCGCTCGTCGTTCTGCAGCTCGACGTCGACGCCGCCGGTCAGTGTCCAGCGCTTCAGCGCCGCCGTGACCGCCGATCGCAGGCCTGCGCCCTTGCGCTCCAGGCCGATGAAGGCAAAAGGCAGCGGGTTGTCCAGCTCGCGGGTCAGCGCGTAAGCCACGGCATGCGCGCGCAGCCGGCCCACTTCCTGTCCAAACTCGAGGCCGAGCTGAAGCTGCCGCGCCGATTCGCCGCTGTTGGTAGCCGCGTTGCGCGGCCATGCCATATCAGGCTTCGCCAGTGCCGAGTCGAGCGGCAGCGACCCGGGATTCAGCGCGGTCGGTGCATCGGCGGCGTTCAGCGTGAACGCCAGATAGGCGCGCTCGTTCAGCTGATGGCGGATGCGCGCGTTGAGGTTGTTCTGCTCGACCGCGGAATGCGCGCGGAATCCGTCGGCGGCGAGCCGGGCGACGTTCACGAGATAGCGCGTCCGCTCCGATCCGCCGCCCAGCTTGGCGTTCGCGCGCCGCAAGTCGTCGCTCCCGCCGAGGGCGCGCAGGTAAGCGCCGAAGCCGGGTGCGGGCAGCTCACTCTCGAATGCGACGACCCCGCCCGCGGCGTTGCCGTAGAGCATCGACGCGGCGCCGCGCAACACTTCGATGCGGCCGGCCGAAGTCAGATCGACGTTGTTGAGATTCGCCTGCCCGTCGGGCATGGTGAGCGGAATGCCATCAGCCAGCACGCGCACCCCACGCACGCCGAAGGCGGCGCGCGCGCCGTAGCCGCGAATCGAGATGCGCGTACCCAGCGCGAAGTTGTAGCGATTGTTGACGATCACGCCGGGCACGAACGCCAGCGCTTCCTCCAGGCCGATGCCGGGTTGCCCGCGCTGGATGTCGAGACGGCTGACCACCGAAACCGCAGCCGGGACGCGGGCCAGCGACTCCGCCGCACGCGTGACCGTCACTTCGATCGGGCGGAGCGGAACGACCGTGGTATCCTGCGCGCCCAGCACCATGACCCGTCCTGGAAGCATGATCAGGGCGAAGGCAACGCCGAGCACGCGGTACGGGCCGCGCGACCACCACGGACATGCTGGCATCGGCGGTTCAGGCGCTCGCGCGCGAGCGCTTCCGCTCCTTCAGATATTCGATCACCATGGGCAGCACGGAGAGGCCGATGATCGCGAAGATCACCAGCTCGAAGTTGCGCTCGACCGCCGGAATGTTGCCGAAGAAGTAGCCCGCCCACACGAACAGCATGATCCACGCTATGCCGCCCATGACGTTGTAGAACAGGAAGCGCGGGTAGTTCATCACGCCGACGCCGGCCACGAACGGCGCGAAGGTGCGCACGATCGGCACGAAGCGCGCGAAGACGATGGCCTTGCCGCCATGCCGCTCGTAGAACTCCTGTGCCCGGGCCAGGTGGCGTTTATTGAGGAACCTGCTCTCGGTGCGGAATACGCGCGGGCCGATGTAGCGGCCGATCCAGTAGTTGACCGTGTCGCCCAGAACGGCCGCGATGCTGAGCAGGACGGAGAGCACGAACGGGTTCAGCGAGCCGCGCGATGCGAAGGCGCCGGCCGCGAACAGCAGCGAGTCGCCCGGCAGGAACGGCATGACGACCAGCCCCGTCTCGACAAAGATGATCGCGAACAGAATCACGTACGTCCACGTGCCGTACTGCGCGATGATGGAATTGAGATGCTCGTCGATGTGCAGGATGAAATCGACGAGGAACTTCACTTGATCAATAAGATAATCCACTCATGCCTCAGATCTGCCAACCATACTTGCCGAGCAGCGGCACGAACACGCAGCGTGCCACTTCTTCGGTGGTGATGCCTGCTTCCGTTTTGCGCACCATGGTGAGCTGCTGTTCTTCCAGGGTTCCAATGGGAATCAGCAGCCGTCCGCCCGGCGCCAGCTGATCGATCAACGCCTGCGGGACCGAAGGTGCTCCGGCGGCGACCAGAATAGCGTCGTAAGGCGCGTAGCGCGACCAGCCGATGGTGCCGTCGCCGACCAGCAGCGCGACGTTGGTCAGCCGCAACAGATCGATGGCCTGGCGCGCGCGCTGCGACAGCTCGCGAATGCGCTCGACCGAATACACGTGCGCCGCCAGCTGCGCGAGCAGTGCCGTCTGAAAGCCACTGCCCGTTCCGATTTCCAGTACCCGATCGGTGGGTTGGAGCTGTAGCTGCTGGAGATACAATGCCTGCAGCGAGGGCTGCGACGCCGTCTGCTGAAAGCCGATCGGAACGGGCGCATCTTCGTACGCGCGATGCTGCACCGATTCCGGCAGGAACAAGTGACGGGGCGTCAGGTCGAAAGCGCGCAGGACTTCCAGGTCGTCGATGCCCTGGTCCGCCACCACTTCGATGAGTTGTCGCCGCTGCCGCTCGTAGCGACGGTCGCTCAGACTGTCAGCGCCCAACCTTCAATCCTCTCGAGCAGCTTGTAGTTGGTCAGATCCAGGTGCAGAGGCGTGACCGACACGTAGCCCGAATGCACGGCGCGGAAATCGACATCAGGTCCGCCCCACCATTTTTGCTCGCCGCCCCCGATCCAGAAATATTCGCGGCCGTTCGGATCGCGCGCACGCGTCAGCGAGCCTACGTACGCGCGCTTGCCCAGCGTCGTGATGCGCACGCCGGCGATCTTGTCGGGCGGCACCGGCGGCAGATTGACGTTCAGCAGCGTCTCGGCGGGAAAATCCTCGCGCC
>CBJLQC010000303.1:0-4130 GCA_966424955.1 uncultured bacterium
AAACCGCCAAAACAACCAGGCCAAGAAAAGCAACGTCAACGCGATCATGAGCGCGCGTGGCATCCCGGCCGACGCCTACGAAGTGCGCGTCGTCGAGCCGGTCAGCAACGCGGCCACGCTGCGCGACGTCGTGAATCCGAAGGTGGGCGGGCTGCAGATCCACTTCGGCAACTACCTGTGCACGCTCGGCTTCAACGTTTCACTGAACAACGTGGCTTCGTTCGTGACGAACTCGCACTGCACGAACCGGCAGGGCGGCGTGGAAGGCACGGTCTATTACCAGCCGACCAGCACGGCGGCGCCGACCAGCATCGCCACCGAAGTTGCCGACCCGCAGTATTTCAAGGGCGGGGTTTGCCCGAAGGGCAAGAAGTGCCGCTACAGCGACAGCTCGCGTGCGCAGTACCAGAACGGCACCGCATTCGATCTGGGCGGTATCGCGTCGACGAATGGCAGCAACCTGACGATGACGGGGACACACAACATCACGGCCGAGGCGACCGGCACCTCACCCGTCGCAACGGGCGGCACCGTCAGCAAGACCGGCCGCACCACTGGCACCAGCACCGGCCGCGTGAGCAACACCTGCGTTAACACCGGTGTCCAGGGCAGCCAGATCATGCAGCTTTGCCAGACCTTTGTCTCCGCGGCGGTCGGCAGCGGCGACAGCGGCTCGCCCGTTTACACCGGCAGCGGCAGCGTGACGCTGGTCGGCATCCTGTGGGGCGGCAGCGGCAGCACGACGTTCGTGTTCAGCCCACTGAAAAGCATCAAGGACGACGTGGGTCCCTTCACGGCGCATTAAGCTCCGCGTTCTCCCCGGAGCGGCGAAGGGCGGTGTTTCGGCACCGCCCTTTTGCATTACCTTGCAGCATGCGCAAGCTGATGATCCTGCTGGTGCTGCTGGGCGCGTGCTCCATCGAGAAGCGGGGCGCGCCGGGCACCGACCCGGAAACCGAGGTCGTGATGGGCGGTGAATCCGGACCGGACAGCGTCGAAGTACTGGTGGCGGCACCCAGCTATGCCGTGGTGGGCGACGCCGTGCCCCTCAGTGTCGTCGTCCGCAATGACACCAACCGGCGCGTGGACCTGCATCTCACTGGTCGCGACGTCGCGTTCGACATCATCGTCGAAACCACGGATTCCACGCCCGTGTGGCGCCGGCTGGCCAACGTCACGCTCCAGCAGATCCTGCAGCTCAAGCCGCTCGCGCCCGGTGAATCCTTCACGTTGAGCGATCACTGGCGCGCCCCGCAGGCCGGCGAGTACATGGTACGCGCCGAGCTGCCGACCGACGGCGAACCCTTACGGTCAGACCCGGTGCGTATCGTCATTCGGTGATCCGCGTCCTGCTCCTCGCCGACTCACATCTCGGATTCGACCTGCCCCAGCGCCCCCGCGTCCAGCGCCGGCGGCGCGGTCACGACTTCCTGGCCAACTACGCCCGCGCGCTGGCGCCGGCGCTGCACGGTGAAGTCGACGTCGTCGTCCATGCCGGCGACGTTTTCGATCACCCTCGAGCCAGCCCGACCCTCGCCTACCAGGCATTCGAGCCGTTGCGTCGCGTCGCCGACCGCGGCGTGCCCGTCTTCATTGTGCCGGGCAATCACGAGCGCTCATGCCTGCCCCACCCGCGGTTCGCCGCGCATCCGAACATCCACGTCTTCGATCGCGCGCGGACGTTCACCGTCAGCGTCAACGGCGTACGGCTGGCTCTGGCCGGATTCCCGTACGAGCGGCGCGACGTCAGGGGCAAGCTGGTTGAGCTGCTGGGCCGGACCGAGTGGCACCGGCACGGTGCCGACGTACGCCTGCTTTGCGTGCACCACTGCGTGGAAGGCGCGCAGGTCGGCCCGCACAACTTTACCTTCACCAGCGCCGCGGACGTCATCCGCATCAACGACATTCCCCCGGACTTCTCGGCCGTGCTGTCGGGGCACATCCATCGGCATCAGGTACTGACCACCGATCTGCGCAAACGGCCGGTCCCGGTGCCCGTGCTCTATCCGGGATCGATCGAGCGGACGGCCTTCGCGGAGATCGGCGAGGAGAAAGGCTACCTGCTGCTTCAGCTGGCTGGCCGGCGCCCGGATTGGCAGTTCTGCCCGTTGCCGGCACGCCCCATGATCGCCCAGCAGATCTGCCTCGACGGGATCACCCCCGCCCAGCTGGACGAAGCCGTTCGGGCGACGGTGGACGCAGCGCCGGCAGACGCCGTGGTCGGCATCCGCTGCACCGGTCAATGGCGTGCGGCCTACACCCAGGTGCTTTCGGCCACTCGGCTGCGTGCCATTACACCCGTGTCCATGAACGTGGAGGTGAAAATTGCCGCAGCCGACCGGGGCCGGGGCATTCCCATGCCGTTCGGCGAATAGGGTTGCCGGCGCTGAGCCTCCGAAAAGCATGATGGACGCCGGCTCTGGTTTTTTGGCGCGTGTCCTGCAACTTCCTCCCGCGGTTTCGTTCATCTAAAACCTCTCTGCCGGAGATACGCCGGTGGCGCAAACTAAATGCGATGACAGACACGTCAGCACGGGTGTGCCGGGCCTGGACGCCGTCCTCGGCGGCGGCCTCCCTCGGAATCGACTCTACCTCGTGGATGGCGAGCCGGGCACGGGCAAGACCACCCTGGCCATGCAGTTCCTGCTGGAGGGCCGGGCGCGCGGGGAGCGCGGACTGTACGTGACGCTCTCCGAAACGCGGGAGGAGTTGAACGACGTCGCCGCGTCTCATGCCTGGTCGCTCGACGGCATCGAAGTGCAGGAGCTGACACCGCATCCCGAGCCGGCGGACGAGGCGTACACGCTGTTCCATCCGGCCGAAGTCGAGCTGCAACATACCGTCGATGCGGTTTTCCGCGCGGTCGACGCATCCCATCCGACGCGCGTGGTACTCGACTCCTTGTCGGAGATGCGGCTGCTCGCGCGCGATCCGCTGCGGTTTCGCCGGCAGATTCTCGCGCTCAAGCAGTTCTTCGCGGGACGCGACTGTACCGTCCTGCTGCTGGACGACAAGACGGCGCCCGAAGGGGATCTCCAGCTGCACAGTCTGGCTCATGGCGTGATCGTGCTGGAGCACGTCTCCCTGGAGTACGGCTCCGAGCGCCGGCGTATGAAGGTCACCAAGCTGCGCGGACAAAACTTCCGGGGCGGCTACCATGACTTCCGCATGGTCACCGGTGGCCTGTCGATTTACCCACGCATACTGAGCAGTCAGCCACACCGCGCAGTAGCGAGCGATCCGCTGCGGAGCGGATCGGCGGGACTGGATGCATTGCTGGGTGGCGGCGTCGCGCGTGGCAGGAGCGTGCTGCTCATGGGCGCGGCGGGGACCGGCAAGTCGATCCTGGCCACCCAATACGCGGTCGCTGCGATCGAACGCGGTGAAAACGTCCGCTGCTACCTCTTCGACGAGCGCCTGAACACGTTCATGCAGCGGGCGGCCGGCCTGGGCATGGATGTGACCACCGGGCTGCAAAACGGAAAATTGCGCCTGCAGCAGATCGAGCCGACCGAGCTGTCGCCGGGCGAGTTCGCGAATGACGTGGTGCGCGCGGTCGAAGAAGATCATGTCACGCTCATCGTCATCGATTCCATCAACGGTTATCTGCAATCGATGCCGGAAGAGCGGCTGCTGCCTATCCAGGTGCACGAGCTGCTCAGCTATCTCTCCAACAATGGCGTGACCGTGATCATGACGCTGGTGCAGCACGGCGTTTTCGGCGGCCCCATCGATGAGACCGCGGATGTGAGCTACCTGGCCGATACCGTCGTGCTGCTGCGCTATTTCGAGGTAAAGGGCGCCGTGCGACAGGCGATTTCGGTGGTCAAGAAGCGCAGCGGCAATCACGAGCGCACCATCCGCGAGGCCCGGGTGAGTGAAGGTGGTTTGATGATTGGCGAGCCGCTGCACGAATTCCAGGGCGTGTTGACGGGCGTGCCACAGTTCGTCGGGGAAACGACGACGCCCAGGTCGCCGTGATCGAGCCGTCAACCGTCGCGTTGGCTGTCGATGTGCTCGTCGTCGCGCCTACCGGCCGGGACGCGCTGCTCACCAACCAGCTCCTCGATGATCACGGACTGAGGGTGCGCGTTTGTCCCAGTGTCATGGACGTGTGCGCACACATCGAC